>JAZSIN010000299.1:0-4513 GCA_045533845.1 Eubacteriales bacterium
CTGCGGAAAGCGTCGCCGATGCGGAGAGGGGAGAGAGGGGCTTTTTGTAGTCGGGGAGGAAGCAGTCGTCCTCGAGGAGCTGATTCTGTATCTCCTCGATCCTTTCCGCACATGCCGCACGGGGCGTGAGCCCATTTCGAATCGCGAACGTTGCCGCCGTACCGACTGCCTGACCGATCACGGCGCAGGTGCCCATCACGCGCGCGGTGCTGAACGCGATGTGCGACGCGCTGATGTTTCTGCCCGCACACATCAGGTTTTCAACGTTTTTCGAATAGAGACTGCGGAGCGGGATCGCGTAGGGCTCACGGAGCCTGCGCTTTTGCAGATGCTGACCGCCGTTTCCCGCCGCCATAAAGAAACCGCCGGGAAGGTGGTTGTCGATCTGCCAGCCACCGTACGCGACCGTGTCGACAAAGCGTGCCGCGTTCTCAACGTCGTTCTGCGTCAAAACATAGTCACCGATGTAGCGGCGGCTCTCACGCTTTCCGGGGAGGAAGCCGATCCACTCGAGCTCCCAATTGTCCGCGCCGTGGTCGCCTTGATTTTTGATGTGATCCCACACGCCGAACGCGATCTTCAGGAGCTCGTCGCGGATCTTTTCGGTGTCGCGGATGGTGTCCATCTCGCCGCCAAGCTCGATCCAGTACAGATTGGTGTGGACCTTGTCAAGGCAGGCGTGTGGCTTGTTCTTCATTTCCTCGTCGGTGCGGAAGGTGTACGCCCACTCGGGAGGAATGAAATCGCATTTGTGGTCGGTCTCACGCGCCTGGATCATCAGACTCATGCCCATTGTGCGGCGGTCTGCCGTTTCAAGTCCGAATTCTTCGTTGTATTCCGCCTTCGCCTCTCTGCCGACGCGATACTCCGCACCCGTGAGGGGAGCGAGGATCGAGTCGCCCGATGCGTCGACGAAGATCTTCGCCTTGACCGTAAACCACGTGTAGGTCGTGAGCTGAAAGCCCGAGATCGATGTGATCCGAGAACCATCCATCTCGGCGTCACAGCACGCGCAGTTCAGAAGCAGGGTGAGATTCTCCTGAAACGCCGCCTTCTCGTACAGAATTGAATCCCAAACGGAGAGATTGCGATCGGGGTTGCGGTAGAGATTTTCGAGAAGGAGCTCCTCGAGAATGCCCGTCTCCTGCAGATTCCGTACGCGCGTTCCCGCGCCGCAGATCCACATACGGATCTCGGACGAGCAGTTTCCGCCGAGCACGGGGCGATCCTGCATCAGAACGACCTTCGTACCGAGACGGGCGGCGGATACGGCGGCACAAAGCCCCGCAAGACCGCCTCCGACGACGCAAAGCTCGGCTTCGATTAAGGTGTGGTCAAGATTTTGATTCATACTTACTCCTTTTGCGGTGGCTGCCGCCTCTCGTATTTTCTGTCTCCATTATACATCGCACAAAACGGCTTATCAACCGCTATTGTGACTTGAAATCGCTTGTTTTGTGACCTGAAAATCCACGAAAGTCCTTGACTTTTGCTCGTTTCTTTGCTATACTGACCGTAGAAAGCGGATGAAAGGGGGAGATACGGTGGACGCTTACATCGAACGACATATTCTGCGATCGGAATACCGAGAAACGGACGAAGCGCGCGCCCGATACGAAAACATGCAGGGATGGACCGACTACCGCATCGGACGGCATATCGTCTTTGCGCATCGAGAGAACGACTACGACAGAAAGAGCTTCCGAGATGCCCTCCACGCGCACGACTACTGCGAGGTGCTTTTCTACTGCGGGGGAGACGTGCAGTACGTGTCGCGCGACCGCACCGAAGCACCGAAAAGGGGAAGCGTGATCGTGATCCCCCCGCGGACTTTGCACACCACACGCCTTCTTTTTCCGTCGCGCTATGAGCGCTACGTTCTCTACCTCGGCAGTGAGGCGTTCTCGGGATTCGGGGACGGTTGGAGCGCGTATCTCAGGGACGGATCTCCCGCCTTTTCCTGCACCCTTGGGGAAAACGAAATGTGCGCGGTCTATGGAAAGCTCGGGGAGATCGAAAATGCGCTCGGAAAGGGAACTATGGATGCGGAGATCGCGTCCTACGCCCACGTGATCGACATTCTCCTCGTCTTGCGTCGCGCGTTTGAGGGGACGAGGGCAGACGACGCCGAGTCGGCGGGCGGCTATCTCCCCGAGCCGATCCGCGAGATGCGGCGGTACGTGGAAGAAAACTACGCGAGTATCCGCTCGGTCGAGGCACTTGCGGAGCATTTTTACTACACCCGCGAATACGTGACGCGCATCTTCCGCCGCTATTATAATCTCTCGCCCGGGGATTATATCGAGCAGTGCCGCATCCGAGAGGCGGAGATACGGATCGCGGACGGCGAGCGCGTCGCGGACGCTTGCTTCGCGGTTGGGTACAGAAGCATATCGGCGTTTTCGTCGGCGTTTAGGCGTGTGACGGGGAAGCCGCCGTCGGCGTTTCGGAGGCGCTGAAAAATTTGTAAAAGCACTTTACTTTTCCCGAGAAACGCGGTATAATAGAAGGGAATAAATAAAAGGACGGACTACGATGAAGCGAACGATCACGATTATTCTTTCTCTGATTTTCATAGGAACGCTTTCCGCGTCACTCTTCTCCTGCAAGAAGGGCGAGCGCGTCCCGGACGGGGTCTATTCGGGTGTTGTAAGCGACTGCGGGGAGGTGTATACCTTTCAGGGCAGGAAGGTGCGCCTTGAGTCTTATCTTCTCGGAAGCGTCGCGGTCGATCTGAGCGGAACCTATAAGCTGTCGGGCGACGAGATCACCTTCCACTTTCCCGATGACGACCTCGGGGTATACAGTCGCACGCTGAAATTCTCGATCGCGGAGGACGGAGGCTCGATCACGATAGACGGCGACGTCTTCACGCTTCTCGAGACCGACACCATGCCTGCGGAGTCGACCGAGTCCGAGCAATAAAAGACGGAAAAGGGGCTGTCTCACTCAGGTGAGACGAGCCCTTTTTTCTTTCTTTTGCGCGTTTTTCGTCAAAATGCACAAGTTTCGTGTTTTATTTTTTGCTTCTTGAACGTATTGACAAAAAGAGAAGGATATGGTAGAATGATTTTATATAGTATAGGTGTGTTTTATTTTATGCAAAACGCGCGACTGTATATCATTTTAGGCAGTATGAAAGGAGACGGAACGATGAACACGTTACGTAAATTACTGTGTCTGTTTTTGGTGGTGCTGATGCTTGTGCCGTTGGCGTTGCCGATCTTTGCAGCAGACCCCGACGAGGATGACTCGGGACTCGAGGAAGAGGAGCCCGGCTCCGGCGGTGTGGTAGGCGGCGACGAAGATGAGGGCACTCTACGGGACATTACAAATCTTTTGGATCATTCACAGGGAATGGTCGGACTTGTTAATTCGGATATCACCAAAACGTTTCGTGGAAAGGCAAGTGGATCGTCGTACGATTGGCTCTATACCTCCGGTCCGATCAGAGTGGATCTGAAGAAGGGTGATACGATCACATTCGGACCCTTCTACGGTGGATCACGTCTCTACGTACAGCCGGGCAATACGAACCAGTATATCGGTCTCAGCTATGATGAGAACCAAAAATATATTGGTGGTACCGCACCCCGAATCTTCACGGAAACCTCTTATGATGCCGATGGTAAGGTGGTGATTGCTGCGAACTGTGTAGAGGGCGAAACGGTCTTTGGCGACTATAAGATCTACACCTACACGGCTCCGACGAATATCGCTTACGTGCGACTTTCCAACTTGGGTGGACTCTATGGCGCTATGGCGGTTGCGAAGAATCACGTGTTCACGAAGGACGAATATTTCAAGTGGGCGGAAGAAAACGATATTAACGTGGATTTCCTTCGTCCGACGAATTATGAGGGCGTATACGAGAACCTCTTTGCAGCAGATCTGTATGGTTCTAAGGTTACTGCGGGCTACGTAGCAGCGAACGGAACCACGTCAACCAGTTCGGGCTGGCGGCATCGCGCTTTCGATGACGTAGTTGAGGGAGATGTGTTCTATATAACCGCTAAGACCGATGCGGGCGGACATATGGTCACCTACAAGTATGCGGACGGAGCAAACAGGACGCTCGCTCCCCGTAGCGTAGAGCTTCCCATATATACCGATTTGGGCGGTGGGTACAGCGTCTATATGCTGAAGATTCCCCAGGACGTCGAAAATGTAGACATTCATTTCTCGGATAATGAAAAGTTTAACGAGGGCAAGATCCTTGTCACAAAGAATCAGCCCTTCACGACGTACGGATATCGGAAGGCAGTCGGCATCGAGATCGAGAATCTCTACGACGTAACGAAGTCGGAATACGGCCACGTAAGCACCGCAACTATGCCCGGACTTTCGAGTAGCAGCGCATGGAGCCCCTATTGGACCTCGAACCCGATTGAGGTTCAGGTGGGCGACACGATCACCTTCGGTCCTTACTACACCGAAACCAGAAACGCGGATAACCCCTATACCGCCGTTCTTTATAATGCGGACGGAGCGTACGTAAGTGGATCTCAGGGCT
>JAZSIN010000047.1:0-4369 GCA_045533845.1 Eubacteriales bacterium
CTCGCACGACCGCGAGATCGGTGTGAAGGCAACGGGTCTTCCCGAGGGGGAGGAGATCTCTGTGGAAGAGCTGAACGCCTTCCTGAAGCGCCGCGCACCCGGGCAGAACGCCTATTCGACGACGCGAAGAGAGCCCGATCTCCCCGTATTTCTGTCGGGAGTGACCGACGGAAGGACCGACGGCTCTCCCCTCCATGCCGTGATCCGCAACGAAAATCAGCGCTCCAAGGACTATGCACAGCTGCTCGATATTCCCCGCCCCTCACACGCCGATTTTGCGGCGCGGATGAAGTACGGCGACGCGGTCGACCTCCGTGGCGGCGGACATTTCTCGGGACGGCTCACAGCTCCCCTATGCATTCTCGGCGGGATCTGCCTGCAGATCCTGAAGCGGCGCGGCATCCGCGTAGCGGCACATATCGCGTCGATCGGTCCGGTTTCTGACCTTCCCTTCGACCGCACGGGGCTTAACGAAAAAGACCTCGATCTCCTTCTTATGAAGGAATTTCCGACGCTGTCGGACGAAAAGGGTGCCGAGATGCGCGACGTGATCGAAAAGGCGCGACTCTCTGCCGATTCGGTCGGCGGAACGGTGGAATGCGCCGCGATCGGACTTCCCGCGGGACTCGGTGAGCATATGTTCGCGGGGGTCGAGGGGCGGATCGCACAGATCGTCTTCGGGATCCCCGGAGTGAAGGGACTCGCGTTCGGCAACGGATTTTCGTGCGCTTCGCTTTACGGAAGCGAGAACAACGACCCCTTCTATACCGACGGCAAGACCATCCGAACGAAAACGAACAACGCGGGAGGCATTCTCGGCGGAATGACCTCGGGCATGCCGCTCGTCTTCACGGCGGCGCTGAAGCCGACGCCCTCGATCGGAAAGGAGCAGGAAAGCGTTTCCCTCTCAAGAATGGAAAACGTACGCTTCACCGTGAAGGGCAGACACGACCCCTGCATCGTGCCGCGCGCCGTCCCCGTATTCGAGGCGGCGACCGCGATCGCACTCGTCGATCTGATCCTCTCAGATGCCCCCGACCTTATTTTGAAAACGAACTAAAAAAAGGATTTTAACGCTATGGAACTCAAGGAACTGCGACAGGAGATTGACCGCATCGATACGGAGCTTGTCCGTCTGTTTGGCGAGCGGATGCAGGTCGCCCTGGACGTCGCGGAATATAAAAGAGCAAATGGACTACCCGTTCTCGACGCTGCACGCGAGCGTGCGCTCCTTTCTAAGGTCGCGTCTCTCGCAGGGGAAGAAAACGAACAAAGCACCCGCATTCTCTACGAGACCATCCTCTCGCTCTCCCGCGCCCGTCAGGAAAGGACGCTGTGCGGGGAATCTCCCCTTTACAGAGAGATCACAGACGCGATCGAGAGGACCGAGAAGGTTTTCCCCTCGGGTGCATCGGTCGCCTGCCAGGGGGTAGAGGGCGCGTACTCGCAGAGTGCCGCCGAAAAGCTCTTCCGAAGCCCTGATATTCGCTTCTATGCGACCTTCGAGGACGTTTTTCGCGCGGTCGAGAGCGGTGAATGCCGCTACGGAGTCCTTCCGCTTGAAAACAGCACGGCGGGCTCGGTCAACAGGGTCTACGATCTGATGGTCTCCCACCGCTTCCACGTCGTACGCGCGGCGCGGGTGCGGATCGCGCACAATCTTTACGTGAACCCCGGAGTGCGGCTTGAGGACGTTCGCGAGATCATCTCGCACGAGCAGGCGCTCAGTCAATCGGCGGAGTTTCTCCGCTCCCTCGGGGACGTGAAGATCACGCCCGTTCTGAACACCGCACTTGCCGCACGGGAGGTGCGCGACTCAGGGCGACACGATCTTGCCGCCCTCTCCTCCGCTTCCTGCGGTGCGCTCTACGGGCTCGAATGCCTCAGATCCTCGGTGCAGGACAAGGGCGCGAACTATACGCGCTTCGTCTGCATCTCGAAGTCCCTTGAGCTTTATCCCGGTGCGGAGCATACGAGCCTGATGCTCGAGATCTCCCACCGCCCCGGCTCGCTCTACCGCATTCTGTCGGCGCTGAACGCGTCGAACGTCAATATCACGAAGCTCGAATCCCGCACGATCCCCGACCGCGACTTCGAGGCGCGCTTCTATCTCGACCTCGAGCTTTCGATCCACGATCCCGAATTTGCCCGCACGCTTGCGGCGCTTCGGAGTGAGTGCGAGGCGTTTCGCTATCTCGGCTCGTACAGCGAGATCATCTGACATAGAAGGGGCAACACGATGAAACAAAATGAAACGATCAAGTGCGGACTGATCGGCGAGCATCTCGAACACAGCTTTTCCCCTCAGATCCACCGCCTGCTCGCGGACTATCCGTACGGTCTCTTTGAGCTTAAGCGCGAGGAGCTCGGCGCGTTTATGCAATCGACCGATCTTACCGCATTCAACGTAACGATCCCCTACAAAAAGGACGTTCTTCCCTATCTTGAGGAGATCTCCGACGAGGCGCGGCGGATCGGCGCGGTCAACACGGTAACACGGACGAAAAGCGGAGGCTTTCGCGGCGACAACACCGACTACTACGGCTTCCGAGCAGCAGTCCTTCAGTCGGGCATCGCGGTGAAAAGCAAAAAGGTTCTCGTCCTCGGAACGGGCGGCGCGTCGATGACGGTACACACCGTGCTGTGCGACCTCGGCGCGCGGGAGACGGTCGCGGTCTCGCGCACGGGCGACTGCAACTACGAGACCGTCTATTCCCTTCATAGGGACGCCGACGTCGTCGTGAACACGACCCCCGTCGGAATGTACCCGAATACGGGGGAATCCCCCCTTCGTCTTTCGGAATTCCCGCTTCTTTCGGGTGTCCTCGACCTCATCTACAATCCCGCGCACACCGCGCTCCTCCTCGAGGCAGAGCGGCTCGGAATCCCTTACGCGAACGGGCTTCTGATGCTCGTCGCACAGGCAAAGCGGGCGTGCGAATTGTTCCTTTGCGAACAGATCGACGACGGACGGACCCTTGAGATCGTCCGCGAGATCCGAAAAAGCACCGAAAATCTCGTGCTCATCGGGATGCCAGGATGCGGAAAATCGACAGCGGCGCGGCTTCTTTCCGAGCTGACGGGACGCGAGGCGGTCGACACCGACGAATTTTTTCTCACGCTCTCAGGTGGTAAAACGCCTGCTGAATACATCCGTGCACACGGCGAAGCCGCATTTCGCGTGCTTGAATCGGAGGCGGTACGGGCAGTCGGACGACTCTCCGGAAAGATCATCGCGACGGGTGGCGGCGTACCGACAATAAAAGAAAATTACGACGCGCTCCACCAGAACGGCGTGATCCTGTGGCTGAAGCGGGACCTGTCCGCCCTCCCGACGGAGAACAGACCACTCTCCTCCGCGCAGGATCTCTCGCTCCTTTATGAAAAGCGTCGCCCCTGTTATGAAGCCTTCGCGGATGGGGCAGTCGATTCCCGCGAGGACCCCCGCGCCACCGCGCAGGCACTTCTCCTAAAGTACGAAGCGATCATTTCTTCTACGGAAAGGTAACTATGATGAAAATTCTCGTTCTGAACGGTCCGAATCTGAATCTGCTCGGTATTCGCGAGCCCGAGATCTACGGGGCTCTCGATTACGCGGCACTCGAAGCGTTTATCCGAGACGCAGCCGCCGACGAAAAGGTCGAGGTCACGATCTATCAATCAAACTACGAGGGTGCGCTCGTTGAACGGATCCAGGAGGCGTACGGCGTTTACGACGGGATCGTGATCAATCCCGCCGCCTACACCCATACGAGCGTTGCGATCCTCGATGCCCTCAAGGCGGTCGCGATCCCGACGGTCGAGGTGCATCTCTCGAAGGTCGACGAGCGCGAGCCCTTCAGGCAGATCTCCTTCGTTTCCTATTATGCAGAGAAAACGATAACGGGGCTCGGCTTCGAAGGATACAGAAAAGCGATCGCACATCTCTCTTCCCGCCTGAAAAAGCGGTAAGAGATCCCCGACAGAGACCCCATAAAAAGCTCTCTGTCGGGGCGTTCTTATATTGGCGTACTGCGCTCAGCAGCAGCCGCACTTGCCGCCGTGATCGGAATTCGCGGATGAGCAACCGCGGAAGGGCTTCGGAGAGAACTCCGAAACGGGAAACGCCATCGAGCGGAAGAGCGCACAGGGATCGTCCTCCTCTGCCGCCACGCATTCCTTGTCGGGGATCACGTACTCGGTCGCCTGAATGAGATATTCCGCGGGGCGCACGAGCCTTATAACCGAGAAGATCCCGAAGGAGACGAGGAGCAGATTTCCGCCCGCCGAGGAATCGGTGAGCGCACCGCCGAGACGGCAGGACAGCCTCTGTAGTATAAGAGATCAGCGACAACAGCAACACGCGCAGTCGCAGGAGCTCTCCTCGACC
>JAZSIN010000151.1:0-1869 GCA_045533845.1 Eubacteriales bacterium
CACACTGCTACGGCGCAGACCTTGCCTCGGGCAAGCTCGTCAGCGTTGGTGAAGCGGTCGGTATCATTGCGGCACAGGCGATCGGCGAGCCCGGTACACAGCTGACGATGAGAACCTTCCACTCGTGCGGCGTCGCAGGCTCCGACATTACGCAGTGTCTTCCCCGTGTCGAGGAGCTGTGTGAGGCAAGATCTCCGAAGAAGGCGGCGATCCTCACCGAGCACAGCGGTATCGCACACATTCAGCCCTCCGAGACTGCAAACGTCAACGACATCATGATCCATTCCGAGGAGACCGGCGAGGTCGTCCGCTACACGGTGGATTACGGCGTTCGTATTGCAATCGAGGACGGCGAGCGCGTTGAGCGCGGTCAGGCTCTGACTGAGGGCAACAAGGCTCCTGCTGATATCAAGCGTATTCTCGGCCTTGATGCCGTGTACGATTACCTGATGCGCGAGGTTCAGCGCGTTTACCGCTCGCAGTCGGTTAACGTCAACGACAAGCACGTCGAGGTCATTGCCCGTCAGATGACGAGAAAGATCCGCGTAGACGAGAACGGAGACACCGAGCTTCTTCTCGGCGCTCTCGTGGACGTCACCGAATTCGAGGAAGAGAATGAAAAGGTTCAGGCGCGCATCGATGCGGGTGAGGATAACCTCAAGCTCGCAGAGGGCGTTCCGGAGCTGCTTGGTATCACCAAGGCGTCTCTCCAGACCGAATCCTTCCTGTCTGCGGCCTCCTTCCAGGAGACCACGCGCGTCCTCACCGACGCTGCGATCAAGGGCAAGGTCGACCATCTGCTCGGCCTGAAGGAGAACGTTATCATCGGTAAGCTGATCCCCGCAGGTACGGGTATGGCTTGCTACCATAACGTCGGTGTCAAGAAGGCAGAAGAGGCTGAGGCATAACCCGGCACTCAAAATAAAAGAAAAACGGATAGAATGCTGTCGAAAAGCGGTGTTCTATCCGTCTTTTGTTGATGAAAAAATACAAAAAAATAAGTGGTGCGCGCCATCTTGTTGTGTAAAAAAGAGAAAATGTTTCGGAGATAAACTTGTTCTTGACAAAAAAGAGGGGAAATGCTATAATATATCGTAGCGTTCTGCGGGTATGCCATAACTGTGCTCTCGCGAGCGTTTAAAGCGTGCGGAGCGAGGCTCTCTCTCGACACCGCACGGAACACGAATTCTATGGAAATGGAGGAAAAAGAAAGAATGCCGACCTTTAACCAGCTTGTCAAGCAGGGTAGACATGACAAGCAGTACAAGTCAAAGGCGCCTGTTCTGCAGAAGGGCTTCAACTCGCTTGATAACGTTCCTACGAACCAGCCCTCCCCCCAGAAGAGAGGCGTTTGCACGAAGGTATCGACCACCAGCCCGAAGAAGCCTAACTCCGCACTTCGTAAGATCGCGAGAGTTCGCCTGACCAACGGCCTTGAGGCTACCACTTATATTCCCGGCATCGGACACAACCTGCAGGAACACTCGGTTGTACTGATCCGTGGCGGAAGAGTGCGTGACCTTCCCGGTGTACGTTACCACATCATTCGCGGTACGCTTGACGCTCAGGGCGTAGCGAACCGTATGCAGAGCCGTTCCAAGTACGGCGCAAAGGCTCCCAAGAAGTAATAGACGAGGGAGACAGTTCATCATTCGGTAGAAAAGCTGACACAGCAGTCAGCGGTAGTTTGTTTCCATAAATTCGTGTTTATGTACAAGCCTCCGCGGGACACGCTACGGAAGAAGCCTTTCGAGTACCAATGATCTCATATTTTTATGAAGGAGGGAAGTTACAGTGCCTAGAATAGGTCCTCCCGCAAAGACATAAGTATTGCCGGATCCCCTGTACAATTCGACCCTGGTGACCAAG
>JAZSIN010000033.1:0-9981 GCA_045533845.1 Eubacteriales bacterium
AGTGTGTCACCTTTCGTTTTCGTAATCTCTTTCTCTACGTGGTTATATATTACGTTTTTGTATGATGTTTTCGTACGTCAGTCCGTATCGCTCTGCAATGTCGCGCGCGTAGCTCTTTCCGTCGGGCTTTGCGCGGTAGATCCTGAAGGAGCGCTTGCCCTCCTCGATCCCTGCGACGAGGGTGTCGATCGGAACACCGCCACTCGCGGTTGTCTCCCTGTTGATCGCGTCGACCTCGGCAGCAAGCTCGTGCAGGTGCGTTGCAAACAGACAGCGACAGCCGACATGGCTAAATCCCTTCAGAACCTCTGCGGCGATATAAGACGCCTCAAAGGATCCCGTTGAGGAGAGCGACTCGTCGAGCAGGACGAGGCTCTTATCGGTCACGGTATCAAATATCTCTCCGAGTCGCGCACATTCCTCACCGAGACGACCCTTATTGATCGTATCGTCCGCGCCCGTGGGGAAGTGGGTATAAATTCCGTCAGCGGGTGAGAGCACTGCTTCCTCAGCGGGAATGAACATACCGAGCTGAAGCATTGCCTGTGCGATCCCGATGGCGCAGGTGATGACCGACTTGCCGCCGCGGTTCGGTCCCGTGAGGACCCAGATCATGGCGCTTTCGTCAAACGTGAAGTCGTTCGAGACGATCTCGTCATCGATTTGAAGCGCGACTGCGGGGTTGTACAGCCCCTTCGCACGGAATACGGGCGTCTCGGACTCGGGGATCTCGGGTGTGGAGAGCGCACAGCCCTTTTCGGAGAGCGCTCTGAGGATCTCGGTACCCTTGACGAGAAACTCGATCTCGGGCATCAGATTCAAAAGAAAATCGGTGTTTTCAAGAACGTAGGACTGCACAATCCGCTTCCAAGAGCGAAGCGAGCTTTTATAGACGTCGTTGATCGCAGAGTAGAACGCGAGGGAAAGTGCGGTCTTCTGATTCTCGGACTGTTTTTTTCCGAAGGGTACGAGATCTGCGATGCAGGTGTATTCGTCGTCCTTGAAATTCAGACGGAGGATCTTTTCGAGCACGTCGCCCGAATGAAAGGGTTCGGGGTTGATCGAAAGGACGCCTGCCGAGGTTGGGCGAAGCTGTGCGTCGAGGTTCACACCGACAGTCACGCTTCGGATCTCGCGCACGCGGCTCGTCAGCTCGTTCAACTTCTGATTCAGCTCCGCGTAGTAGTCGCTTTCTGCAAGTTCTGCGATCCGATCGGTCAGCGTACAAAAACCGACGCTCGTCATCTTTTCGCGAAGGGGCCCGAGTCCTCTGTGGAGAATATCGATGCTCGCGATGTAAAGCTCGATCTCCGAAATACTGAGGAGATACGAATTTGCCTCTCCATCGTCGGCTTCGAGACGGCGAAGCTCCATAATGTCCGAGAGGATCGGGATCAGCCGCGATAGCGTTTTCGAGATCGAGGGACACGCCAAGAGATCGGCGAAGACCTCGTTTCGGTAACGGATGGCGGCGGGATCCGAGGTGAAATATTCACTGAGATCGCTGTTTTTCAAATTGAAGATATCGAGAAGTCCGAGCTCCTCGAGAACAAAGGTGTCGATCCGCGGACGGAGCGTCCCGTCGTAGCGACGTTCGACGGAGTCGGTGGGATATAGTAAGCTGAAATCCTGCAGTTCGGTATGCATAAGCGGAATTCCTTTCGTAAGACTTGCGGTCAGATCGGGATTTCTGAGGGCTTTCCGCCCTTATAAAACGCGACCGACGTGACGCCGAGCGAGCGGAGAAGCTCGTATGCATCGGAAATGTTTGCCCCGACGTCCTCCGTTTTATGGGCATCCGAGCCGACGGTGAAGAGCGCGCCGCCCATTTCGCGGTAGAAAGCGATCAGATCCTTCGTCGGCATTAGGAGAGAGCGCCCGCGGCGCAGAAGGGAAACGTTGACTTCAAGAGCGAGATCCTTTCGGATCATTTTTTTGAAGAGTACCTCGAATTGCTCCTTGTGCCTCGAAAAATCAAGTGTGCGGGAGGAAAGTGCAACGTATCGATGCATATAGGTGAGGTGCGCGAGGGCGTTGATCCCCTCAAAGCTGCAAAGCTTTTCACTTTCGAGAAGCACACGGCTGAAGAGCCGATCGATCATCGTGTCGGGGATGATCTCAAAGCGGAGATAATAGAAATCGGGAACGGCGGGGAGATTGTGGATTGAACCGAGCACAAAATCGTACTTGTGCGCGTCGAGAAATGCGCGCGCCTCGCTCGGGTACTCGGTCGCCTGTCCGAGCTCGATCCCGATCGAAACGTCGAGACGCCCCCGAAAGGCTTCCTTCGCTTCGAGCATTGCGAGATACGCTTCATCGCTGCGGTAGGGATCGTATAGCTGTTCCTTTACGTTATTTGCTTCAAAGTGGTCGGTGAGTGCGATCCCCGCGAGCCCTTTTTCGAGCGCCGCCTCGCACATCCTCATTGGTGTTGCCGCTGAGTCCCCGTCAAAGGAAAACGCGGTATGCGTGTGGCTGTCATATAGCACTGCGGTACACCTCCGAATCGAAATTTGATCTTATTCTAACATTATAGCATAAAACTTTACTTTTTTGTGAAGGAAAATAAAAAAACATACGCCTATTTCACAAAAAATATAAGAAAAACTTACTTTTTTATGAAAATCCGTCGCCGCTCTTGCTATTTTTTCGCGTTTGTGGTATGATAAAGCGTAGAAATCTCAAAAACGAGAAGGGAGAAAAACGGAAATGGAGAGATCCTATCTGCTCGATTCCGAATGCGGAAAGCGACTGTATCGTCGTATCCTTGGTTCCGTCGTAGGAGAGGTCGCGCGTTTTTCGGAAGGAGAGTCTGCTTCTGACACTCGGAATCTCTACCGTGCTCTGCTCACTGAGAACGGAAAAAGGCTGCTCACCTTTTCGGCGACCGAGGCGCATTTTCTTTCGGATTCCTATTCCGATTACGAGAACCTCGAGGAGCTGATCGCGCTTCTTCCGTCGCTCGTCGGGAGCGGATATCACAGCTTCGTTCGGCTGTTCCTTGAGTGCTTGCTCGATTTTCGTAAGCCGCCGACTCCGTCCGATGCATACGCGCTTTGGCGCGCGTCCCTTCCGCTTCTCGAGGATGAGAGCCTCGCCCGTCTTTTCGAGCCGTTTTCGGATAAACGGGTAGTGGATATGACCTCTTGGCTCTTTCCGTCGGCTATTGCGCTTCGCGAGTGTGAAACCGTCGACGCGTATCTTTCGGCGTTTCGGGAGCAGGTGGAAAAGACTGATCTTTTGTGGCTTGACCTTTCGGGCTTCACGTTTGCGTCTCCTGATCCTTACCACGCGCAGAAGAGCTTTTTTGCGATCCGCAATGGGGAAGGGGACGATCGGGATCGGGATTTTTTCGCGTCTCAGCTTCTCCGCGTGACGGGAGAGACCTGCAAAACGCGGAATATCCCACTGGTGCTTTCGGGGAAAGCTTCGAGCGATGGATTAAAAACGCTCTTTGCATATCTCAAGCGGGTCGACCGAATGCCGCGTGCTTTTCTGTCCGTTCCGTTTGAAAGCGCCGCGCGACTTGAAGCGCTTCTTTCGGAGCTTGATTCGTCGGGTATCCTCTCGCTTTTTTGTGGAATTGTTCCGAGCGGACTGTCCATCGGAAGCGCCGCGTCGATCAAGGAATCTCTCACGCTTCTCGCGACGCGCTATCCCGTCGGACGGCTTGCGTTTGTTGCAGAGAGCAGGACCGACATTGAAGCGTGCATGGAGTACGAGTGCTTTTTAAGACTTTTGTCGGAGCTTCTTGCGTCCTCCGTTCAGCTGGGGGAGATCTCCGAGCCGGATGCCGTAACGGTCGGAACGAACGTTCTGTCTGCCGCTATACGCTGACTTTTATCATAGGAGTCGATTCGAACGGTTATTCGTTTCCGTAAAGCTGCTCCGTCCAATAATTCACGTTGTCTTCGGAATTAAAGTAGCGACTCACGTCGTTCGATTCCTCCACTGGGAATGCAACCGTATATGCGGGGGAGGAGTGGACGCTGTCCGCATTCGAGACCTCGGCGTAGGGGGAGGAGATCTTCTCCTCCGTACCGATCGTGGCAAGGGGATTCTTCTGCATTGCCTCTTCCATATTGCGGTCGCTGACGTGCGTATAGATCTGCGTGGTGTTGAGTTGCTCGTGTCCGAGAATATCCTTCAGCACGCGGATGTCGACGTTGCCTGACTGATACATCAGGGTGGCGGCGGTGTGACGGAGCTTATGTACCGAGTAGTGCTTCGATTCAAGCCCTGCGCGATCGAGGTATTTATAGACCATCCATTGAACCGTCTTCGGGCTGATGCGCTGACAGCGACTGCTGAGGAAGAGGGCACGGTGTTCCTTCTTTTTTTCGGCGCGGGCGCGAACCTCCGGCGAGATGCGCTCGTCGATATATTCGACAAGTGCGGCACGGCAGGCGTTGTTCAGATAGATGATGCGCTCCTTCGAGCCCTTACCGATGACGCGCATCGAGCGAAGGTCGCGGTCAACGTCGTTCAGGTTGATCCCGCAGAGCTCGGAAAGTCGCATTCCGCAATTGAGGAAGAGGGTGACGATCGCGTAGTCGCGCGCGACCGAATCGGAGTCCTCGTCGTGCTTTACCGCGTCGAGCAGTCTTTTCGATTCCTCAAGTGAGAGAAACTTAGGAAGAGAACGTTTTGGCTTCGGAGATTCGACCGTTGCGGCGGGATTTTCGTCGAGAAGTCCGCGGCTGTTGACAAGATACTTGAAGAACGCCTTGATCGCCGAAAGCTTACGCGACTTCGCCGACCACAGATTTCCGCGCGTCGTGCCCGAGTAGAGGAGAAAGTCGTAAATGTCGTCCTTCTTGATGCCTCTTATGTATTCGAGGTCAAGCGCGGAGGCGTCGATTTCGGTGAACGCCTCGGATTCGGGATCAATTCCGTTTTCCTTTGCAATCAGATAGCGGAAAAAGGTGCGCAGGTCGATGAGATATTCCGTGACCGTTTTCGGGGAGCACCCTTGAATGGCAGATTTATAAGAAGCAAACTCGCGTACAAGAGGTGGCAGAATATCGAGGATCTCGTCGTTTGTCATAAAATCTCCTCCGCAGAAAAATTTTGTATAGTACCATTATAGCGCATTTTGATTTTTTTTAGTGGATAATTTGTAAATTTTACGGGGAAACGGTTGCATAACACGAGGAATTCCGTTATAATAAGGGCGTAACACAGAAAACGCCTGCTTTTGAAAGGACAAAACCGTGGCAGAACATAAGAACGAAAACGAAAACAAGATCGATCTGTCGGGCCTAGGAGACGAGGAAGAGCTCTTCACCCCCGGTAGTGCGCAGAACACCTATCTCCCGCCCCTCCCGAATGAGGGCGACGAGGAGGCGCTTGAGGAAGGGAAATCTCCTTTCCGCCGTGTGTGGGATCGCTATTCCTACTCGGCGATGCGGATATACCTCACGCAGTTTGCAATGGGCGTTTTCGGTGCATCGCTTGCACTTGCGACGGGAAAGAATCTCGGCGCACTTTCGATCGCGGCGGGCATCTTCTCGCTCCTCTTTTTCGTCGTGCTCGTTCACGCGAACGCGTGGGAGATCGGGGCGAGCGATCGCATCTCGGTCGACGGCGGCAGACGGAAAAAACGGCTCTATATGGGTGCGCTCGTCGGTCTCGCGGCGGGAATTCCGAATTTCCTGCTTGCAGTGCTGTTTACTGCGACCTATCTCGGCGGAGCGCACAGCGTTGCTGCGGTCACGAAGGTCGTTATGATGTTTTCCGAGGGAATGTACTGGAGTCTGATCTGTAATATCAAGGTGCTGGAAACGCCGCTTCATCTTTATTGGTGGACCTATTTCCTGATGGCGCTTTGCACCGTGCTGTTCATATCGATCTCCTATATCCTCGGCTACTACAACGTCGGACTTCCGAAGGTGCTTCGCAGTCGAAGCGTCGAGGAGGAGCGCGCCGCAAGGGAAAAGAAGGCTTCGAGATCGGGAAAGCCGAAGCAGAAATAAAAATAAAGATCCTCGCCCGTCTGTCAGGCGGGGATCTTTTTTATAATTTTTTGAAAAATATCGTTCTCCTCCTTGCTATTTTTCAAACTTTGTGCTATAATAAATCGTTAATGAAAAATTTTGATCGGAAATGTGGAGGGTGGTGACGCTCTCGTATCGATCAAGACGAAAGGAACACCTCGAAAATGAAAAGAGAAGACCTCAGAAACGTAGCGATCATCGCGCACGTCGACCACGGTAAGACCACGCTCGTTGGCGGCATGCTCCATCAGGGCGGCATTTACCGCGACAATCAGGAGACTGTTACCCGCGTTATGGACTCGGGCGACCTTGAGAAGGAGCGCGGCATCACCATTCTTGCGAAAAATACGGCTGTCCATTACAAGGATACCAAAATCAATATTATTGATATTCCCGGTCACGCCGACTTCAGCGGCGAGGTCGAGCGTGTGCTCAAGATGGTAAACGGCGTCATTTTGCTCGTTGACGCCGCAGAGGGACCGATGCCGCAGACGCGCTTCGTGCTCCAGAGAGCGCTTGAGCTTAACCACCGCGTTATCGTTTGCGTCAATAAGATCGACAAGCCCGACGCACGCATTTACGAGGTCATCGACGAGGTGCTCGAGCTTCTGATCGACCTCGGCGCGACCGATGAGCAGCTCGACAGCCCGATGCTTTTCTGCTCGGGACGCTCGGGCACGGCATCCTACAGCCCCGAGGAGGTCGGCGAGGATCTTACACCTCTCTTCGAGACCATTCTCGACTATATCCCCGCACCCGAAGGCGAAGAGGAGGGTGAGCTTCAGCTTCTCGTTTCCTCGATTGACTATAACGAATTCGTAGGCAGGATCGGCATCGGCAGAATCGAACGCGGTGTGATCCGTCAGAATCAGGACGTTTATATTGCAAACTATCACTCGGGTCAGGCGCCGAAGCGCTCGAAGATCGTTTCGATCTATCAGATCGACGGTCTCGTCCGCGTTCCCGTCACCGAGGCGAAGGTCGGCGACATTGTCTGCTTCTCGGGCGCCGAGAGTATTACGATCGGTGACACCATCACGGGACTCAGCGACCCGACGCCGCTTGAATTCGTCAAGGTCAGCGAGCCGACGATGGAAATGACCTTCCTCGTCAACAACAGTCCGCTTGCAGGCAAGGAGGGTAAGTTTGTTACCTCGCGCCAGATCCGCGACAGACTCTACAAGGAGCTCCTGAAGGATGTTTCGCTCCGCGTTTCGGACGGTGAAACGACCGACGAATTCAAGGTCGCGGGCAGAGGCGAGCTGCATCTTTCGATCCTTATCGAGACGATGCGCCGCGAGGGCTACGAGCTGATGTGCTCGAATCCCCGCGTGCTCTATAAGGAAATTGACGGCGTGAAATGCGAGCCGATGGAGCGCGTCACGATTGACGTTCCGACCGAATACGTCGGTGCGGTCGTTGAGAAACTCGGACAGAGAAAGGGCGATCTGCTTGAAATGAACCCCGTCGGAGACAGAATGCGGATCGAGTACAAGATCCCCTCGCGCTGTCTCTTCGGTTACCGCTCGGAGTTCCTCACCGCAACGCACGGCGAGGGTCTCATCAACACGATCTTCGACGGCTATGAGCCGCACCGCGGTGAAATTACGATGCGCTTCACGGGCTCTCTCGTTGCTTCCGAGGCGGGCACGACGACGCGCTACGGACTGTACAACACGCAGGAGCGCGGACAGCTCTTCGTCGGACCGCAGACTCCCGTTTACGAGGGTATGATCATCGGTGAAAATCCGAAGAACGACGACATTGCCGTCAACCCCTGTAAGGAAAAGCACCTCACCGCGATCCGCTCCTCGGGCGCGGATGAGAAGCTTCTTCTCACGCCTCCGAAGATCTTCTCGCTTGAGGAAGCAATCGAGTTCATCACCGACGACGAGCTCATCGAGGTTACGCCGAAGTCGATCCGTCTCCGTAAGAAGATCCTCGACACCGAACAGAGAATGAAGTACACGATGCGGATGCGCAGAGCCGCGCAGAATCAGTAAATGAATAAAGGGTGGATCGGATTCTCTCCGACCCACCCTTGTGCTAAACGATCCGTACGGTGTTACATCATTTTATCGGTGTTCACCTGATCCGAAAGCCCACTTCTGCCGTCGCTTCCGAGCACCATTTCAGTGCGTGCGCGGTTCGGGACGGGCGGATCGGGGATCTCGCGCTCGGGTGTCGTTGGGAAAACGATCTCGTCGCGGCTCTTCTTTTTCTTCTTTGTTTCTTCCATTGTGGAATCGACCTTTCTTTTTCGTTAGTTGCGGCAATCCTGCCGTACTGTAAGTTTCCCCGAAAGAGTGGGGCTTTATCAATTTTGATTTTCAGAGGTGCAATATGGCAGTCAAGGCTGTGCTGTTCGATCTCGACGGGACCCTTCTCCCGATGGATCAGGACGCGTTTATGAAATACTATTTCAGCGGACTTGCGAAAAGGCTCGCGCCGTACGGCTATGAGCCGAAGACACTGATCGACGCCGTTTGGGCGGGAAGCGTTGCGATGGTAAAGAACGACGGGAGTCGTACGAATGAAGCGGTATTCTGGGATACCTTCACATCAATCCTTGGTGAGGAGATCCGCGCATACGAAGCGGAGCTTGAGGACTTCTACAGAAACGAGTTCTCGGCGGCACGCGCGGCGTGCAGGGAAAATCTGATGGCACGGAAGATCATCGATAGTCTGAAGGAAAAGGGAATTCCCGTAGTGCTTGCGACGAATCCGCTCTTTCCGTCGGTTGCGACCGAAGCGAGAATGAGCTGGGTCGGACTTTGTCCTCAGGATTTTGCACTCGTTACAACGTACGAGAATTCGGGCTCTTGTAAGCCGAATCCGCAGTATTATAGAGAGATCCTCGAAAAGAGCGGCTATGCCCCCGAGGAGTGTCTGATGGTCGGTAACGACGTTGACGAGGATATGATTGCGGAGGATCTTGGAATGCAGGTCTTCCTCGTGACCGATTGTCTCCTTAACCGAAAGGGAAAGGATATTTCCCGATATCCGTCGGGTGATTTCAACGCGCTGCTTCGTTATCTCGAGGCGGTCGTGTAAAGGGAAATCGGTGGAAATACGCGTTGGGAGGAGTCCTGCAAAACGGAAGCGGGAGGTCGCGCGATTTTTTATGCGACTTCCCGAAAACCCCTTGCTTTTTTTCTGCCTTTGTGTTATACTAACTATACGTGAGTGTCGCGTACAACGAAATATGCCTGCATAGTTAAATGGATATAATAACCCCCTCCTAAGGGGTAGTTATGGGTTCGATTCCCGTTGCGGGTGTTATAATCAAATAGCATCTCCAAAAGGGGATGCTATTTGATTATCATCTGTACGGCGACCCATCTCCGCGAACGAAGTGAAGCGGAATCGGGTTCGCATATTCCGCCCGAAGATCGGCAAGTTCGCTTTTTTGGCACAGGGCGCAGGGTATTTTTGCCATAGGCGAAATAAGTATTGCGGGTGTTATATCAAATAGCATCCCCGGACGATGATTTTAAAGCATAGATAGCACATGGTGATGAGGAATATACATTTATTAAAGTGGAAAGCTACGAAGAAAAAATAAGTAAATTTACTTTTAGGATATTCTTTCTCACTTCAATGAGGTACAAAAAAGAGGAGTTCTATGGAGATAAAATTTTCAGCGCTACTTTTGATCAGAGCTCTTTGGACATGCGTCTTGATTGCCGGAGTCGTCCTAATAATAAGGTTTTTGGTTAAGAGGCAGAAGCAAAACAAGCAATTTCAAGCCAATGCGAAAAAGCCGGCACTAAAGTGGCGTATCATACTCGCCCTTACCGTTATCGTTATGGTGGCATCTTGGATCTTCAATATGGGGTGGTTTAGAATTATCTTGATGTGGATCCCGCTTCCGCTCGTTCATACGATCGTCTTTTGGGTGCTCAATAGGAAATTAGCGACTTTTGCTTCAACCTTTAAGAAATTGGAAAAATACATTGTTATCTCTTGTGTAACATATTTGTTG
>JAZSIN010000307.1:0-2241 GCA_045533845.1 Eubacteriales bacterium
ACGCGGTTGACGACGAAGCCGAGCAGCTGCGGAGCGACCGACGCGCCGAGGTCACCCGCCGCTGCCATCAGGGCGTATGCGGCAACGCTGGGGGCGGGAATCCGTTCCTCCATCAGAATGAGCGTTCCGGGCCAGAGCATCGACGAGAAGACGCCGATGAGGATCGCGGACAGGAAGGAGAGTGCGACGCTTTCGGACAGTCCCGTCACGATATAGCAGACCGTGCATCCGATCATACTAACGAAGAGGGTCTTTGTGATGCTCGGCGTGAAGCGTGCGTAGAGGACACGGGTGACAGCGAGAAGGAGGGCGAATACGGCAAGTCCGAGGACGTCGCCGAGTGCCTTTTCGACGCCGAGGGCGGTCTCAAGGAAGCCCGAGATCCAGTTCGTCATCGCGTTTTCAGCGGCACTTCCGAGAAAGATACATAAGACGCACAGCGCGAGCCCGAGGGTGCGCTGTCTCTCTGCCGCAGGCTTTTTCTCGCGCGGCTTCTCCGCCATATCGGGGAAGGGGGAGATACCGAAGAGAACTGCCGTGATGATGGGAAGAAGGGCGAGGAGAAAGGCGAGGAGGAACCACCGTTCGGTCCCGAAGGCGAGGAAGAAGAGCGAGGAGAGGAGCACGGTCAGGACGACGCCCCAGCCGTAGATCGAATGGAGCAGGCTCATATCGCGCTCGGGGTTCTCCGACGGGAGGGCGGCAACGAGGGGGCTGAGGAAGCATTCGCCGAGTCCCGCCGCGATCGAAAAGATTACGGTGCCGACCGCGAGTCCCGCGAAGGCGTGCTGCGGAAAGAGATTCGGAAGCACCGCGTAAATCATCATACCAAGCGAGGTGAAGATGGGCATCACCCGCGCGAGAATTTTAATGTTGAAGTGGCGCGAGAAGAGCGAAAAGAAGAGGTCGACCGCGAGTTGGGTGCAAAAATTGATGAGGACGAGCGTTCCGAGCAGGGTGTAGGAGATGCTGAATTGCTCGTGGAAGGTGCTGAACAGCATCGGAGGCAGGACGAACGGTGACGCCATCGTGAGATACGCCGTGAAGCAGGCAATGCGGGTGCGTTTATAGTTTTTCAAGGTGTTTCTCCCGTTTTCTACTGAAATCCGCTTTATTGTAGCATATTTTGGGAGGAAAAGCAAGTAGTAAGGAGAAATATACAAAAGAGACGAAGAAAATTTTTCGCGCCTACTTGAAAAAACGAAAAAGATGTGCTATAATAAATTCACCAATTTAGTTTGGTATGAGATTTATACACTTGGAGGTCAAACGATATGAAAAAGTATGTATGCGACGCTTGCGGCTGGGAGTACGACGAGGCGGTCGGATCCCCCGAAAACGGGATCGCGCCCGGCACGAAGTTTGAGGATCTTCCCGAGGATTTCGTTTGCCCGCTTTGCGGCGTAGGCAAGGATATGTTTTCGGTCGCGGAGTGATTCCGTATTCCGAAGAAAAAAAGACGCCCACCGTGACGGACGACGCACGGTGGGCTTCGTTTGGCGTTTGACAGATTATATTGAATCCTAAAGGGAGGGGAATGAATTGCGAGGCGTGATCAGAGAAATGAGAGAAGAGGACCGCGCGGCGGTAAGGAAGATGATGCACGTTTTCTACGCGTCGCCCGCCGTTTGGTCGGATGGCTCGGAGGAGATTTTCGAGGCGGATATAGACGCTTGCCTTTCAGGTAGTCCCTATCTTGAGGGTTATGTCTTTGACGATGGGGGGGCGCTCCTCGGCTATGCGATGGTGGCGAAAAGCTTTTCGACCGAGTTCGGAAAGCCCGCTGTCTGGATCGAAGACATTTACGTGAAGTCGGAAAGTCGCGGAAACGGACTCGGCGGGGCGTTCTTCTCGTTTATTTTTGAGAAATACGACGGCTGTGTCTTCCGCCTCGAGGCGCAAGCCGAGAACTGCGGTGCGGTTCGTTTATATGAGAAGTGCGGCTTCGACGTGCTTCCGTATCTTGAAATGATCAAACGGTGACTATTTCCCCGAACGGAAAAGAAACGGATAAATTAGGGACAAAATGAAAACGAAAACCGAAAAAATGTATGCACAAATGGCGCCGTGGCGGCTTTTCTTCATCGTGGCGCTTCCGGGAATGATCAGTATGTTCGCGATGTCGGTGTACAGCATCGTCGAGGGCATCTTCATCGGGCAGACGCTCGGTGAGGAGGCGTTGGCGGCGGTGAACATCGCCTTTCCGCTCATTATGATCAACTTTTCTCTTGCCGATCTGAT
>JAZSIN010000215.1:0-1941 GCA_045533845.1 Eubacteriales bacterium
GCCCCGCCGCGACCGACGAAACGACCACAGGTGCGGGAGGTCCCACGCCCACCCCGCCGAGCGACTCATCGGGCGGCTCGACGAACGTAACGATCACAAACAACGGAGACGGTGACGTCGCCCTCGCGACGGCAAAGGGACTGCGCTCTGCCGTCAGCGTCTACTGCACCTTTGAGGCGACGGTCGGCGGCAACTCCTTCTGGAATCCGACCCCGTCCACGCAGACCTACTACTCGACGGGCTCGGGTGTCATCTACACACTTGACGAGGACGGAAGCGCCTTCATCATCACCAACCACCACGTCGTCTACCACGGCAGCAGCAACACGAAAAATCACGTCAGCGACAAGATCTACGTTTACCTTTACGGAATGGAAAGTCAGGCGTGTGCGATCCCCGCTGACTACGTCGGCGGCTCGGTCAATTACGACATTGCAGTCCTCTACGTTGAGAAAAACGAGATCTTAAAGAACGCGCGTCTCTCGGGAAGTGCCGCCGCCGTGACGATCGGCAACTCCGACGACGCTATGCCCGGCATGACGACGATCGCGATCGGCAACCCCTCTGCGACCGATCTCAGCGGCATTTCGGCCACAAAGGGTATCGTCAGCGTCGACTCGGAATACATCACGATGATGGCGGTCGACAATTCGGGCGAGGTCTCCTTCCGCGTGATCCGCACCGACACTCCCGTGAACGCGGGTAACTCGGGCGGCGGACTCTTCAACGACAAGGGCGAGCTCATCGGCATCGTCAACGCGAAGATTACGAGCGCTGAGATCGAGGGCATTGCCTATGCTATTCCCTCGAGCGTTGCGCGTGCGATCGCGGACAACATCATCGACTACTGCTTCGGGCAGGATTGCGAATCGGTAATGCGCGGTCTCCTCGGCGTCACAGTCGAGACGACCTCCCTGTCGACGGTCTACGACACCGAAAAGGGCGTCCTCCGCCGCGTGGAGGTCATCAGCATCCACGAGGTGTCGGCGGGCGGACTCGGTGAAGCGATCCTCCGTGTCGGTGACGTCGTAAAGAGCATCACGATCGGGGAAAAGACGGTCACGGTGACGCGTCAGCATCACCTGATCGACGCGATGCTTGACGTTCGCGTTGGCGACACGGTTTCGGTCGTCGTTCTGCGAGACGGCGTCGAAACGACGGTCAGCACGACGATCACGAAGGATTGCCTTAAAAATTATTGATCCCTTGACTTAAAATAAAAAACAGCCATCTGCCGAGCAGATGGCTGTTTTTTTAAGTACCCATAAAATCCTTGACGCGGCGTTCAATCTCCACGCCCGAAAGCGCAGAGAGCTTCACGTATTCGCATCCCGATCGTTCGGCGAGCTTTTTCGCAAGCTCAAAGCGGATTCGCCCCGTTTCGGTATCGAGAAGGAGCAGATTGATCCGCTCACTGACGATCCGCCTTGCGACCGTGACCGCCTCCTCGAAGGCGTCCTCCCCGTGAAGCGAGACGTTCGCGCGTCCGTCGGACAGGAGGACGATATAGGGAAGGATCTCCCTGTCTCTCGCCCTTGCCGCCTTGAGGAGCTCGTACGCACGATCAAGTCCTGCGGCGAGAGGGGTCTTGCCGCCCGTTTTCAGCGACGAGAGGCACTTTGTCGCGAGGTCGACGCTTCGTGTGAAGGGCAAAACGAGATCTGCCCTTTCCCCGCGGAAGGTAAGAATGCCGACGGTGTCGCGCTTCTGATATGCATCAGTGAGAAGGGACAGTACCGCACCCTTCACCGCCGCCATACGCTTCCCGACGCCCATCGAGGCGCTTGCGTCGACGCAGAAGAGGATCGTAGCACCCGTCCGCTGTTCTCTGACCTTCTCGCGCAGGTCGGATTCTCTGACCGTAACGGCAAGCACTTCCCCTTCCCGTTTCGGGTGGAGTACTGCCTGACGGATGGTCGCATCGAGTGCAATATCGCGCAC
>JAZSIN010000312.1:0-8353 GCA_045533845.1 Eubacteriales bacterium
GGGGACCGAGATGTACCGTGATCGTTTCGGGAATAAAGGGTAAAGCCACGTCGTCACCTCCCGATCAGGTCTTCGTTCTCCCTTGACCGGAAGATCAGGGACGGTGGTTTTTGCCCAAGCTCAGGGCGTTCACCCTCTGCGAGCGGGATCAACTCAACAGTCTGAAGGGAGGTCACGGTGTCGAATATCGGCACGTTCTGATAATAATTAGACCCGTAGCCATCGAGCGCTACGTCGATATCGTACAGCGCATACGGTCGGGTCCTCCCGGGACTTTCCGAAAGAGAGCGCGGCGGAGCATTCAGCGCTACGCGGGGCGCAAGTCCGTCCCTGTCGGTATGGAGCGCGGCGATCAGCGTACCTTCGCCTCCGCCACCCTCACCGCGTATCGCTCCGTCGGGCGTCGCCGCCTCACGGATATTTACAGTCGCATTTTCAAGCGGTATCGCACCGCGCGCGGTGGCGACCCACACGATCAGATATCCCGTCCCGGTGTTTTCGCCGGAATTTTGGTCTGTGTTTATTCGCTCGTCAAATCGGTTCAAGTTGAACTCCTCCCGTTCTTTCTGTAATGCCTATCTTGAGGATAGAAAAGACGTCTGAAGACAGAATATGTAAGGTGAACGCGAAAGGTTCTTCTCAAATTTTCAATATTGTCTTGCAAAACGGACAGTTTTCTGTTATGATATAAATGTCGAATACAAGTCAGGAGGCGGGATATGAAACGGGAACTCAACAGCAGAAGAAAAACCCTCCTCATTCTGATCTCACTGCTTCTCGTTCTTTCACTCCTTTCCGCCGCCTTCATCTACCTTTCTCTGAAAAACGGAAGCAGCATAAAGTCCCTGCTCCCGAAGGACGGCGTTTCCTTTGTCTTCCTCTCAGTCGAACAGGCGAGCTGTACGATGATCTTCACGGACGGTGGCGTCCTTTTCATCGATACAGGCTCGAACAGCTCAGAAAACACCGTCCTTTCGGCTTGCGCCTACTACGGCGTTCAGGAGATCGAGGCGATCCTTCTGACACACGCTGACGAGGACCACTCGGGCGGACTCGACGCGCTCCTCAGAAGCTACCCCGTAAAAAGCGTTATCCTCACCGACCTCGCTTACACCGAGCTCTCGGAATGCTACGAGGGGATCGCGTTAAGGGAAGCGGTATCCGCTGAGCAATGCAGCCTTCAATTGACGACGAAGGGAGACGTCTTTTCCTTCGGAGAGGCTGCGCTTCGGGTACTCGTTCCCTCTGAATACGAGGCAGCACTTCTCGGTGACGGAAACGAGGCAAGTCTGATCCTGCTCCTTGAATTCCGCGAGACCCGCGCGCTGTTTACAGGGGATGCGGGAGAAAAGGGGGAACTCCTCGCGATCTCTGAGCTTGTCGCAACCTCTCCGAGCGCCTCCTACGATCTTCTTCTCGTCGGACATCACGGCTCGGCTACGTCATCCTGCAAGTCCTTTATCGAATATATTTCCCCGCGCTTTTCCGTGATCTCCTGCGGCGAAGACAACACGTACGGTCATCCCAATATCACGGTTTTGGAACGCCTTCGGGCGGTCGGATCAACGATCCTTCGCACCGATCGGGAGGGAAGCGTGATCCTCCATTCCGACGGAAAGGTAATGAAACGAATCAAGAGGTAAACAGCTATGAAGCAATCCCTGAAATCTCCTCGTTCCGTGCTGATTACGGGCGGATCCCGTGGAATCGGTGCTGCCTGCGTCAGAGCATTCACAAAAAACGGCGATAAGGTCGCATTCCTTTATCACGCGCATGAGGAGGAGGCACTTTCCGTTGCAAGAGAAACGGGCGCTCTTGCTATCCGCGCAGACGTCAGCGATCCGCTCGCTGTCACGGAGGCGATCCTGAAGGTCGAGCGTACGATCGGAACGGTATCCGTCCTCGTCAACAACGCGGGGATCTCACACTTCGGACTGTTCACAGACCTCACGAATGAGGAATGGGACCGCGTCATCGGTGTCAACCTCTCCGCATCCTTTTATACCGCCCGCGCAGTTGCACCCGCTATGATCAGAAGCCACTACGGCAGGATCATCGAGATCGGCTCGATGTGGGGGAAGGTCGGCGCCTCATGCGAGGTCGCGTACTCGGCAAGCAAGTCGGGGCTTCGCGGACTTACGATGGCTCTTGCGAAGGAGCTCGGTCCGTCGGGCATTACGGTAAACTGCATCGAGCCCGGGGTGATCGAGACCGATATGAACCGCGCGCTTGACGAGGAGACCGTCGAGGGGCTTCGGAATGAAACGCCGCTCTCCCGCCTCGGAAGCGCCATCGAGGTCGCGAATGCAGTCCTCTTTCTCGCGTCCGATCAAGCGTCCTTTATCACGGGACAGATCATCGGCGTAGACGGCGGCTTTGCGATATAAGTGCCTCACATCACACGAAAACAAGGAGCGATCACGGATCCTCGTGTCGCTCCTTGTTCTTTGTTCAATATGACAAATTTCGGTAGTGAAAAAATATTTCACCTTGATTTTTCCGCTCCGCAAAAATTCTTTCTTTTGCATATTTCGCCTTATATGCGGCGTTATGCTTTATATTTTTCCAAAAAAAATTTTTGAAACCCGCAAATCCATCTTTTTTCCAAAAGAAGTGGCCGTTTACAGCCCTTTGATCGACCGTTTTTTTATATGCAGAATGACGAAAGCAGGATGGTGCCGTGACAAAGTCACAGAAGTGTTTTGGGTGTCGAATTATAATGATAACACAATATATAGTGGCAAGTGCGGCCCGACATCACAAAATATTGATTCCTCCCTCAAAGAAAACCCTGTTCGATCCGCATTTCCACGCAGACCCATCCCCATTTCCAACGACATATATAAAAGAATTTCAAGAAGAGAAAGGATTTTAGGAACGAATGAAGATCATTAAGAGAAACGGATCGGAAGAGATTTTCGACAGAGAAAAGATCAAAGCGGCAATCAAGAAGGCAAACGAGGCGGGAACGGGACGCCCCGAGCTTACCGCGCGCCAGATCGATTATATTTCTCTCGTCATTGAGGATAGATGCAGAGACGTCGGTCGCGCGCTTTCGGTCGAGGAGATCCAGGAGATGGTCGAGACTCACATCATCCTGCAGGGTGCTCCCGAAACCGCAAAGCGTTATATCCGTTACCGCTATAACCGTAGCCTCGCACGTATTGCAAACACCACGGACAATAAGATCCTCTCCCTCATCGAATGCAACAACGAGGAGGTAAAGCAGGAGAACTCCAACAAGAACCCCACCGTCAACAGCGTTCAGCGCGACTATATGGCGGGTGAGGTCTCGAAGGACCTTTCCGAAAGAATCCTCCTTCCCGCAGATATCATCGAAGCGCATAAGGCGGGACTCATCCATTTCCACGATATGGATTACTACGCACAGCATATGCACAACTGCGATCTTGTCAACCTCGAGGATATGCTGCAGAACGGCACCGTCATCAGTGGTACGATGATCGAAAAGCCCCACAGCTTCTCGACCGCCTGCAACATCGCAACGCAGATCATCGCACAGGTCGCATCGAATCAGTACGGCGGACAGAGCATCAGCCTGACGCACCTCGCGCCCTTCGTTGAGATCTCAAGACAGCGTATCCGCAAAGATGTTCTCGACACCTTCGCACAGACCGGCGTCGAGCATGACGAAAAGCTGATTTCGGCACTCGTCGAGAAGCAACTCCGCAAGGAGATCTCAAAGGGCGTTCAGACCCTTCAGTATCAGGTCGTAACGCTTATGACCACCAATGGTCAGGCTCCCTTCATCACCGTCTTTATGTACCTCGGAGAGGCAAAGGACGATCAGGAGAGAAGCGACCTTGCAATGATCATCGAGGAAACGCTGAAGCAGCGCATCGTCGGTGTCAAGAACGAATCAGGCGTACACGTCACGCCCGCATTCCCCAAGCTGATTTACGTGCTCGAGGAGGACAACATCCGCCCCGATTCGAAGTATTGGTATCTGACCGAGCTTTCCGCAAAATGCACGGCAAAGCGTATGGTCCCCGACTACATCTCCGAGAAGGTCATGCTTCAGAACAAGGTCGACAAGAACGGCGATGGGCACTGCTACACCTGTATGGGCTGCCGTAGCTTCCTCACGCCCTACGTCGACGAGGACGGAAAGCCGAAGTATTACGGTCGCTTTAATCAAGGCGTCGTAACCGTGAACCTGCCCGACATCGCCCTCTCCGCAGAGCGCAACGAAAAGCGCTTTTGGGAGATCTTCGACGAGCGTATGGAGCTCTGCCACAGAGCGCTTCAGTGCCGTCACGAGCGTCTCACGGGAACGCTGTCCGATGCTGCTCCGATCCTTTGGCAGTACGGCGCACTCACCCGTCTGAAGAAGGGCGAGACGATCGATAAGTACCTCCACGGCGGCTACTCGACTATTTCTCTCGGCTACGCGGGACTTTGGGAATGCGTTTACGCGATGACCGGAAAGAAGCTCACCGAAAAGGAGGGCGAGGAATTCGGTCTGGCTGTTATGCGCAAGCTGAACGAATATACGGCAAAGTGGAAGAAGGACGAGAATATCGACTATTCGCTCTACGGAACGCCGCTTGAATCCACCACCTACAAGTTCGCAAAGGGACTTCAGGTCCGCTTCGGCGTGATTCCCGGGGTCACCGATAAGAACTATATCACGAACAGCTACCACGTCCACGTAACCGAGGAGATCGACGCCTTTGAAAAGCTCGAGCTCGAGGCAAAGTTCCAAGCACTCAGCCCCGGCGGCGCGATCAGCTACGTCGAGGTGCCCAATATGCAGAACAACATCGAGGCAGTCCTTCAGCTGATGCAGTTCATTTACGACAACATTATGTACGCGGAATTGAACACCAAGAGCGACTACTGCCAGATCTGCGGCTACGACGGCGAGATCCAGATCATCGAGGACGACGGAAAGCTCGTATGGGAATGCCCGAACTGTAAGAACCGCGATCAGAGCAAGATGAACGTTGCGCGCCGCACCTGCGGTTATATCGGAACACAGTACTGGAATCAGGGACGTACCCAGGAGATCCGCGAGCGCGTTCTGCACCTGTAATACGGAAGAATGAACGTCGCCACCATCAAAAAAAGAGACATCGCCAACGGCATCGGTATCAGAGTTTCTCTCTTCGTGTCGGGCTGTACCCATCACTGCAAGGGATGCTTTAACGCCGAGGCGTGGGATTTCTCTTACGGAACACCGTACACCGAGGAAACGGAGGCGGAGATCATCCGCTTTCTTGCCCCCGATTACGTAAGCGGTCTTTCCTTACTCGGCGGAGAGCCCTTCGAGCCGCAGAATCAGCGTGTGCTCGTAGGACTTCTCAGACGGGTAAAAACACTTTATCCCCAAAAGACCGTGTGGTGCTATTCGGGCTACACGCTCGAAAACGAGCTTCTGAAGGAAAGCCGTGCACGGTGTGAATGCACCGACGAGATGCTCTCCTATATCGACGTTCTCGTGGATGGCCGATATGAGGAGGAGAAGCGGAATATCTCGCTTCTGTTCCGCGGCTCGGAAAATCAAAGACTGATCGATCTTCCCGCAACGCTGAAAAGCGGGGAAGTCGTGCTTTGGAATAACGAAAACCGAGCGAACTGATCTCGGCTTTCGCATCTTTACTCATCCAGAAAGGAGGGAGATCCGTGAAGTCCTCCGTTTTCCCCTTTTACCACACCCTGTCCCCCTCCGCCCGTTCGATCCTCGAATACAATGTGCAGTCCTTTCAATGCCTCAGCGGACAGCCGATCCGAGAAAACGAGACCGAGCCCTACGGAATGATCTACGTTGCGAAGGGAAAGGTATCGGTCCTCCTTCCTTCGGACGAGGAACGGGAGGTATCGCTCCTTCAGCTCAAAAAAGGGGACTGCTGCTTCCTATCCGCAAGCCGAAGCGTCACGGGGCTTTCCTTTGACGTAACGATGGAAGCCGAATCGGACGCCAAGATATACGCGCTTCCGAATGCCGCACTCGAGCTTATGATGAAAAAAAGTCCCGCGTTTGCAACCTACGTGCACGGGAGCATTTCCTCTAACTTTTCCGTAGCAGTCCTGTTTCTTCAGGACGTCCTTTTCCGCTCGATCGATCAACGCCTCGCACACTTCCTCTATACGGAAGCGGGCGAACGGGGAAGCGCCTCGCTTTCCTTGACCCACGAGCAGATCGCCCGTCACATCGGGTCTGCGCGAGAGGTCGTCTCCCGCGCGCTGAAGCGATTTTCCGACCGTGGGATCGTCTCTCTCTCGAGGGGATGCGTGACCGTTCTTGATAAGGAAGCCCTGAAACGGGCATCCGAACCCTGAAGAGGTCAAAATTTGTCGGACATTTGTTGATCTTTTTTTCGTTCTTTACTTGACAATCCTGTGTCAATACGCTATAATATAACAAAATACAAAACAAAGGAGTTAACGCTATGAAAAACGTAAAGATCCGTCTTTCCACCATTGCAGACGTTCGCGATTTCGTTAATATTGTAAACCGTACCGACGCCGATATCGATCTCATCTCCGGTCGCTACATCGTTGATGCTAAGTCCATCATGGGTATCTTTAGCCTCGACCTGATGCAGCCCATCGAGCTTTCGGTACAAACGGAAAACGAGGCAGTCATTACGCCGCTTCTCGAGTCTCTTAAGCCCTTCATTGTAGAATAATCGACCTGTAATATAAAGCTACGGTCGGTGCTGTTGCACCGACCGTTTTTATTTATCTTTGGTTGCTCATTCCATCACCCGAGCCTCTCCGAGCGCATACTGACTGTTGTACAGCTCATAGTAGAAGCCGCGGCGGTCGATCAGCTCGTCGTGCGAGCCCTGCTCGACGACCGATCCGTTCCGCATCACGAGGATCTTATCCGCCTCGCGGATCGTAGAAAGCCTGTGCGCCACGATAAAGCTCGTGCGCCCCTCCATTATACGGGCAAACGCCTTCTGAATACGGATCTCGGTTCGGGTATCGATCGACGAGGTCGCTTCGTCAAGGATCAGCATCGGAGGCATGGTAAGCATCACACGGGCAATGCAAAGGAGCTGCTTTTGTCCGTGAGAGAGCGAGCCGCCGTTTTCAGAAAGAACCGTGTCGTATCCGTTCGGCAAGCGCCTGATAAAGCTGTGCGCGTGGGATGCCTTTGCGGCGGCAATGATCTCCTCGTCTGTCGCATCGGGTTTTCCGATGCGAATGTTATCCTTGACAGTTCCCGAACGAAGCCAGGTGTCCTGCAGGACCATTCCGTACGACGCGCGGAGGGAGGAGCGCTTTACCGTTCGAATATCGTGTCCGCTGACCGAGATCGCCCCCCTTTTTACGTCGTAAAAACGCATCAGGAGATTGATCACCGTCGTCTTTCCGCATCCCGTCGGTCCGACGATCGCAATCCGCTGACCGTTCTCTACCGAGAGATCAAGTCCTTCAATCAAAGGCTTATCGGGGGTGTACGAGAACGAAACGTCGGAGAGGAAAACGCTTCCGTCGGGATCCGTGATCTCAACCGCGCCCTCCGCATCGGGGATCTCGGTCTCGGCATCGATCAATTCAAAAACGCGTCCCGCACACGCGAGGGCATTCTGAAGCTCGGCGATGACACCCGAGATCTCGTTGAATGGTTTCGTATACTGACTTGCATAGGAAAGGAAGCTTGTAAGCTTACCGACGGTAAACGCGCCGTAGCCGCCCGTCGAAAGGCAGAAGAGCGCCCCGACGAGTGTTGCTCCCATATACACCACGCTGTTTACAAAGCGCGTGGAGGGATTCGTGAGCGATGAGAAGAAGATCGCCCGCAGAGAGGCCTTTTCAAGACGGTCGTTAATCTCGCCGAATTCCTTCACGACCGACTCCCGTCTGTTAAACGCGGTTACGAGCTTATGATTTGTGACCGTTTCGTCCATAAAAGCGGTCTGTTCACCCTTGATTTTAGCCTGCTCACGAAACATCGAGTAGGTGCGACTTGAAATAAAAGAAGCGACCGCGATCGACAGCGGCGTGACGACGAGTACGACGAGCGCAATGCACCAATTGATATAGAGCATAAAGGCGAGCGTTCCGAGGATCGTGAGCACGCCCGTAAAGAACTGTGAAAAGCCGAGGAGAACGCCGTCCGCAAACTGATCGGTATCTGCGATGATCCTGCTGACCGTTTCACCCGTCGGATGCGAATCGAGGTAAGAGAGGGGGAGCTTTTGGATGCGATGGAAGGCATCCCGCCGTATCCGCGCCACGATCCCGTACGTCATATGATTTCCGAGAACGTTCATTACCCACTGGAGAAGCGCGGTGATCAGAACAGCGATCCCGATCCGTACGAGGATCTCCTTGACCCCCTCCAAATCCACGCTTCCTTTTCCGATCGAAAGATCGA
>JAZSIN010000081.1:0-4116 GCA_045533845.1 Eubacteriales bacterium
GCCTCCGACTTCCCCGTAATTCTGGCGGCTGCAAGCATTGCAGGCGTTGATAAAATCTTTAAGGTTGGCGGCGCACAGGCAATAGCGGCGCTCGCCTACGGCACCGAAAGCGTGCCGCGCGTTGACAAAATCGTAGGCCCCGGAAACGCCTTCGTTGCAGAGGCAAAGAAGCAGGTGTTCGGTAAGGTCGCGATCGATATGATCGCAGGGCCGAGCGAGATCCTCGTCGTTGCAGACGGAAAGTGCGATCCCGAGGTGGTCGCCGCCGATCTCCTCTCGCAGGCGGAGCATGACAGAATGGCGTCGGCGGTGCTCGTCACCGATTCGATGGCACTCGCAGAGGGCGTCCGCGATGCGCTCGAGCGGCAGATCCCGCTCCTTTCGAGAGCGGAGATCGCGCGTGAGTCGATCGACAGGAACGGCAAGATCATCGTCGCGAAGACTCTCGATTATGCGATCGACGTCGCGAACGAGATCGCGCCCGAGCATCTCGAGCTTTGCGTCGAGCAGCCCTTTGATTATCTCTCGAAGATCCGTCACGCAGGCTCGGTCTTTATGGGCAGAAGCTGCCCCGAAGCGCTCGGCGACTACTTCGCAGGTCCGAATCACACCCTTCCGACAAGCGGAACGGCTCGCTTCTCGAGCCCCCTGTCGGTCGACGATTTCGTGAAGAAGATGCAGTTTACCTATTACTCGGAGGACGCGCTTCTCGCGGTCGCCGAGGACGTTGCTTATTTTGCCCGCAAGGAGGGACTGACCGCCCACGCCGAAAGTGCCGTGGTGCGCGGAAAAAGAAAGAAGGTTTAACTTGAGCCGCTTTTTGAATGAACGGTACGCGTCTCTCGAGGCGTACACCCCCGGGGAACAGCCGAGAGACAAGCGATACGTCAAACTCAACACCAACGAGTCGCCCTTCCCGCCGTCGAAGGCGGTCGTCGAGGCGATAAACAGCCGCGAGGTCGAGGATCTCAGGCTTTACCCCGATCCCGAATGCAAGGGACTCAGAGAAAAGCTCGGAGAATTCTTCGGGTATAAGGCGGAGAACGTCTTCGTGTCGAACGGCTCGGACGATATTCTGAATTTTGCCTTTATGGCGTTCTTCGACGGAGGCGTCCGTTTCCCCGATATTTCTTACGGATTTTATAAGGTCTACGCCGCGCTTCACGGTGTGAAGCACGAGATCCTGCCGCTTCGCGACGATCTTTCTGTCGATACACGCGACTATATCGCGTGCGGCTCAGGCGTCGTGCTTGCGAATCCGAATGCGCCGACGGGACTTTGTCTGTCTCGCGCACAGGTCGAAGCGATCGTGCGGTCGAATCCCGACAGCGTTGTCCTCATCGACGAGGCATACGTCGACTTCGGAGGCGAGAGTGCGATCCCGCTCGTACAGAAATACGATAACCTATTGGTCGTTCGCACCTATTCGAAATCGGCGTCCCTTGCGGGCGGTCGGCTCGGATTTGCGATCGGAAGTGAGGCTCTGATCTCCGATCTTGAAAAGATCAAGTATTCAACAAATCCGTACAGCCTGAACCGTCTCACCCTCATCGCGGGTGAACGGACACTCGAAAGCGCGGATTACTACCGCGAGAACTGCCGTTTGGTTGCGGAAAATCGCGACTATACGATACGGGAGCTTCGCCGTCTCGGATTTTCCGTGACCGACTCGAAAGCGAACTTCGTCTTCGCAGAATCAAAGGAGGTCGACGGTGAGACGCTCTACCGCGCGCTCCGCGACCGCGGGATCCTCGTCCGCTTTTTCGGAAAGGGACGGATCCGGAATTATAATCGCATTACGGTCGGAACGCGATCCGATATGGAAGCGCTCGTCCGTGCGGTCGAAGCAATACTCGAAGAGAGGAGGCGTTCGAAATGAGAACAGCCGAGATCAAAAGAACCACAAAGGAGACCGACATCGCACTCACCCTTTCGCTCGACGGAACGGGCAAGGGCGAGATCAAAACGGGAGTCGGATTCCTTGACCATATGCTGACCCTGTTTGCGTCGCACGGCAGATTTGACCTTTCGGTCACCTGCATCGGCGACACCTACGTCGACGACCACCATAGCGTGGAGGACATCGCGATCTGCCTCGGGCAGGCGTTCCGCGAGGCACTTGGCGACTGCATCGGTATCGCGCGCTATGGAAGCCGTCTTCTTCCGATGGACGACGCGCTCGTGCGCGTTGCTGTCGATATTTCGGGCAGAGCCTACCTCGGCTACCGTATGGAGATCCCGACGGAGAAGGTCGGAAGCTTTGACACCGAGCTCGTTGAGGAATTTCTCCTCGGCTTCGTTCGTGCTGCGGGCATCACCCTGCACGTTGCACAGCTCGACGGATACAATTCACACCACATTATAGAGGGACTCTTCAAGGCACTCGGACGTGCGCTTCAGGAGGCGGTCAGCCCTGACCCGAAAAGACAGGGAGAGATCCCCTCGACGAAGGGAAGCCTTTTATGATCGCGATTATTGACTACGGCGTCGGCAATCTCTTTTCGCTTAAGAGTTCGTTCCGTGCGATCGGTGCAGAAGCCGTCGTGACGAGCGACGAAGCGGTGATACGGGCGGCGGATCACGTGATCCTCCCCGGTGTCGGTGCCTTTGAGGACGCCGCACGGAAGCTTTCGGAATCGGGACTTCGCGAGGTCGTGCTTCGCGAGGCGGCAAGCGGAAAGCCCCTTCTCGGCATCTGCCTCGGTATGCAGCTTCTGTTTGATCGGAGCTACGAATACGGCTGTCACGAGGGACTCGGGCTGATCCCCGGCTCGGTGCGCCCGATCAGGGAAGTGCACGATGAAAACGGCGTGTCCCTGAAGATCCCGCACATCGGTTGGAATGCGCTCTCCTTCGGCGGTAAGGAAAATGCACTCTGGAAGTATATTAAGGAAGGGGACTACGTTTATTTCGTACACTCCTTCTACGGCGCAGACTGCGATGAGTCGGTGATCGCCTCGACCGAATACGGCGGGGTGCTTACGGCGGCGGTCGCGCGGGGAAACGTCTACGGAACACAGTTCCACCCCGAGAAGAGTGGCAAGGTCGGACTTGCGATCCTCCGCGCCTTCTGCGAAATTAAGTGAGGAGGGGAACAGAATGTTACAGCTATTTCCCGCCATTGATCTCGTCAAAGGGCAAGCGGTTCGGCTTGTCAAGGGTGACTACAACCAAATGACGGTCTACAGCAGTGACCCCGCAGGGGTCGCAAAGAGCTTTCGGGAAGCGGGCGCGGAGTGCCTGCATCTCGTTGACCTTGAGGGCGCGAGGGACGGCAACACGCCGAACATCGACACGGTGAAGGAGATCATTCGCCGTTCGGAGCTGTTCACCGAGATCGGTGGCGGTATCCGCAGTGAGGAAACGGTACGGGCGTACCTCGACGCAGGTGCGGGACGCGTGATCCTCGGAACGGCAGCTCTGAAGGATCCTGAATTCCTCGACCGGATGCTCGACAAATATAAGGAAAAGATCGCAGTCGGCGTTGACTTCCGCGACGGAAAGGTCGCGGTCAAGGGCTGGCTTGAATTATCCGACGTCTCCTGCTTCGATTTCTGCGAGAGCCTCGAAAAGCGGGGCGTGCGGACGGTGATATGCACCGACATCTCGAAGGACGGACTCCTCGGTGGTACGAATCTCGCGCTCTACCGCGAAATGGTCTCGCGCTTCTCGATGGATCTCACCGCCTCGGGCGGTGTGTCCTCACTCGACGATGTGAGACAGCTCTGCGATATGGGCATCTACGGCGCGATCCTCGGGAAAGCACTCTACACGGGAATGCTCGACCTCGGAGAAGCGGTCCGACTCGTACGGGAGGGAAGCGTATGATCACAAAGCGAATTATTCCTTGCCTCGATGTCAAGGACGGAAGAGTCGTAAAGGGCGTCAACTTTCTCGGACTCGCAGACGTCTCCTCGCCCGTAAAGCTCGCTGAGTTTTACAGCGAATGCGGCGCAGACGAGCTCGTGTTTTACGATATAACCGCATCGGCGCAGGGAAGAGCGATCTTCACCGATATACTCAAGGAGGTCGCAAAAACGATATTTATCCCGTTGACAGTCGGTGGCGGCATCAATACTCTCGATGATTTTGAGCGAGTTTTGAGCTGTGGCGCAG
>JAZSIN010000039.1:0-3088 GCA_045533845.1 Eubacteriales bacterium
CAAGAAGGCTACGATGGTCTTCCAAGATCCCTATGACGACGTTGACCCCCGTGTGGCGGTCTCGGATGTCATCGGGGTGCCCCTTGATATTCACAAGATGTATAAGACACAAGAGGAGCGCCGCACGCGTATCCTCGAGCTGATGGAAAACGTTGGTCTGAACAGCGAGCACGCGGCGCGTTACGCACACGAGTTCTCGGGCGGTCAGCGTCAGAGGATCGGTATCGCCCGCTCTCTGGCGATCAACCCCGACTTCATCGTCTGCGACGAGCCCGTGTCTGCGCTCGACGTTTCGATTCAGGCGCAGGTCATCAATATGTTTGCGGATCTTCAGGAGAAGATGGGGCTTTCCTATCTCTTCATCGCACACGACCTGCTCGTCGTCCGTCATATCAGTAACCGAATTGCCGTAATGTACCTCGGCAAGATGGTCGAGATGGCAGAGGCGACCGAGATCTACAGCCATCCCCTTCACCCCTACTCGAAGGCGCTGATGTCTGCGGTTCCGATCCCTGACCCGAAGATCGCCCGTGCAAACGAGCGAATCGCGCTCGGCGGTGATATTCCGAGCCCGCTGAACGCTCCCTCGGGATGTCCCTTCCGCACCCGTTGCCCTTATGCGACCGAACAGTGCGCTGCTGAGATGCCCGAATTTAAAGAGGTCTCGAAGGGTCACTTCGTTGCCTGCCACCGTATGGCAGAGGTAAACTGATCTTCTTTTCTTCTCTTGTTCTTCTTTTCTCACGCAAGGCGTGCAATACTTGCCGTGAGAGGCTGAAAATATTTATCAAATGAAAGGAAAGCTAACACGATGAAAAAGATTTTCGCAATCGTTCTTGTTGGTCTTATGCTCTGTGGACTTGTCGCTTGCTCCGGCGGCGAAAAGGGTGGAGATGACGACTTCAAGATCAGCAACTTCCCCACTTTGACCTACATTTACAACACCAACGACGGTCACAAGGTCATTGCTGAGTACCTGCAGACCGCGCTCAAGAACATCGGCATCACGATGAACCTTGAGAACCAGGAATGGAACACCTTCCTGAACACCCGTAAGAACGGTGACTACTCGGTCGCTCGTAACGGCTGGCTCGCTGACTACAACGATCCGATCTGCTTCCTCGATATGTGGACGAGCAACTCCGGTAACAATGACGTTCAGTTCGGTAAGGGCGCTCACGCTTCCCTCAAGATGTACAATCTCGACCTCACGCCCTACGGCTACGAGGACAAGGTTACGAACGGCACCTGGGCAGAGACCTACGACGTTCTGATCTCTAGAATCAAGAGCTGCACCAACAACGAAAACCGCTATGCTATGATGCACCTCGCTGAGGATATGCTGATGGATACCGGATGCATCGTTCCGATCTACTACTACACCGATATCTACATGATCGACGACTCGATCAATGGCTTCTACTCGAACCCCCTCGGTTATAAGTACTTCATGAACACCACGGTAGAGGGTAAGACCGCACTTGACGTCTGCCTTGCGTCCGAGCCCGACACCCTTGACCCCGCGCTCAACAGCGCAGTTGAAGGTGCTACCATGCTCGCACACCTCTTCTCCGGTCTCGCTAAGTGGGCGAAGGTTGGCGACAAGCTCGAGATCGTTCCTGACTGCGCTACCGCTCTTCCTGAGGGTGTTGTAAACGAGGACGGAACCGTCACCTACACCTACACGCTGAAGGACGGACTTAAGTGGACCAACGGCGACGACGTTACCGCTGAGGACTTCGTATTCGCTTGGAACCGTGCGGCTGATCCGATGACCGCTGCTGACTACGGCTATATGTTCGAGCTCGTAAAGGGCTACGCCGAGATGAATGAAATGGTCGAATCGGGTGAAACCGATGAGAACGGCGATCCTATCTTGGTTCGCGCGAACCCCGACGCGAAGCTCGCTGTTGAGGCTGTTGACGCGAAGACTCTCAAGGTAACCATCAACAACGCTGTTGCATACTGGAACGAGCTTCTTGCTTTCCCGACCTACTACCCCGTACACGCTGAAACCGTAGCAGCTGAGGGTTGGGCTACCAATCCCTCCACCTACGTCTCCAACGGTCCTTACAAGATGACCGGCTGGGAGCACAACAGCGTGATCACGCTCACCAAGAGCGAGACCTTCCACGACGCTGCAAGCGTAACGATGCCCACCATCGTTTGCCACCTCTCTGATGATGCGAACAATATGCTCGCTAACTTCAAGAACGGCGAATGGCTCCTGATCGACGACGTTCCCACGGCTGAGATCAAGGCACTTCAGCAGGACTACAAGGGCGAGTTCATCATCGCAGGTCAGATCGGTACCTACTACGTATGCTGGAACATCAACGAGAACATCCTTCCTGCAGACAGCACCCTTACCGGTGTAGAGGCTGAGAAGGCACAGGCTGAGATTCGTAGAGCGATCTCCCTCCTCTTCGACCGTAACTACATCGTTTCGGACGTTTCTCAGGGTGGTGAGCTTCCCGCTTCCTCCTTCGTCGCAATGGGTATGACCGATGCGGACGGCACTGAGTTCTACAAGAACGCAAACAGCAAGACCGACTCCTTCGACGGATACTACGACATCAGCGACGCTGCATTCGAGTCGAACGTCGAGAAGGCGATCGAGGTACTGAAGAAGTACTACAAGTAATTCCTGTCGGTTTCGCTTACTGAAATTGCGTTTTATTGCACACGCTCGCACGGCGGGCGTACGCGAAGCTGTGGGCGCAACAAAATAAAGCCCCCGTCTGCACTTTGGTGCAGGCGGGGGTCTTTTGTTTGATGAATTTCAGATCAGAGAAAGGCTACATCCTTTACAATTGAAAAGCCGTTTTTTGCGATCATTTTTGAGAACGTCATATCGCGTATAATTCTATAAACAAATATAGAGGGAAAATCGCGCATATCAAAGCAAAAGCAATTCCTAAAATCAAAATATCACACCTTTGTAAATAAATCAAGGCGCAGTTTCGTCTATCATCAAACATCATTCAAAAAACGCACCTTTGCCGGTAGACAAAAGTGCGTTTTTTCTGGCGGAGAGGGAGGGATTCGAACCCTCGTGTGCTTTCGCACAAACTGATTTCGAGTCAGC
>JAZSIN010000023.1:0-1600 GCA_045533845.1 Eubacteriales bacterium
GTCCTTACGGTCGAGCTCGGACTTCAGTCTTCAAACGACGAGACGGCGCATCGCAGCAAGCGCGGACACACCTTTATGCAGTGTCTCGGGGGTTATCATGGCGTGAGAGACGCGGGCGGAAGGATACGGATCGGCGTCCACGTCATCCTTGGGCTTCCCGGGGAGGACGATGAAACGATGCTGAAGACCGTCAGGGACGTCGCGGCGCTTCGTCCTGATGAGGTAAAGCTCCATCTCCTCCACGTGATCGACGGAACGCGACTCGCAAAGGACTATAAAAGCGGCGCGTATCAACCGCTTCTGCGCGAGCGGTATATTGAGCTTTCGGCGCGGTCACTCACAATCCTTCCACCCGAGACGGTCATCGGACGGCTGACGGGGGACGGAATGCAGGAGACCCTCCTCGCGCCGATGTGGAGCATACGGAAAACCGCCGTTCTCAACGATATCGACAAGTATCTGTACGAAAACGATTTATGGCAGGGGAAGAGCTATCTTCCTTCTTAAAAGCACACGCGTGCTCGCTTCGCGTGTGCTTTTTTGTGTCCTTTCGCGGGAAAACAGCGGGTGCTTGACAAAAAAAGAAAAATCGTGTATAATAATGTAATCAAGTGCGAAAGCGCCAGCGAAGGGAAGTGACGAAATGAAGGGAAAGCAGTATTTTTCCTCTGCCGTCTGCGTGATCAGTCTGATCACGGGTGGGGCGGTCCTTCTGCTCGTCCTGCTCGTAACGGGTGGCTTTTCGACCGCGCTTCTTTGTGGCTTCGGGACAAGCTTGATCGTTGGGCTTCTGCTTCCGTTCTTCGCGTGGAATAGCGACCGTCGCTACCGTGACATCGAGGATGATATTCCCGAGGAGGTGCTGATGAAGGAGGAGATCAGCTTTTCCTCTCCGCAGAGCGGGCGCGGTGGCTACCTTTGCGTGACCGAAAGCGCGATGTATTTCTTTTCGCGCGACAGGAAGCCGCATTTTTCCTTCCGCTTGCCGCGCGAGTCTATGCTTTCCGCAGAGGTTACGGACGGTCGGATGCTCCGCCTTTCCGTGCTTGATGCGGGAACGGGACGTGTTACCGTGATCGCGCTTCATACCACGAGAGGGGAAGAGATCCTCTCGACGCTCGACGATTCGGGTTGGTTTTGACCGCGTCGGTAGTCTCTGTCGCGTTCTGAACCGAAAACCCCCTCGCTTCTATGCGAGATATTTAAAAAATCAAGGAAAAAATCATAAAAATCTCTTGATAAATTTCTCGTAGTATGCTACAATACCATAGTAAGATAAAATTTTGGAAAGGTGGTTCATAAAACTATGACCTACAACAAGAAAAGCATTGAGGATATTAACGTATCCGGCAAGTCCGTTCTGGTTCGTTGCGACTTCAACGTACCGCTGAAGGACGGCGTGATCACGAGCGACAAGCGTATCGTTGAGGCGCTTCCCACCATCAAGTATCTTCTTGATAACGGCGCAAAGGTGATCCTTTGCTCTCATATGGGCAAGCCGAAGGGCGAAGTCAATATGAAGTATACCCTCGCTCCCGTTGCGGCTCGTCTCACCGAGCTCCTCGGCAAGGAGGTCCCGCTTTGCAAGGATACCATCGGT
>JAZSIN010000113.1:0-6158 GCA_045533845.1 Eubacteriales bacterium
GAAACGCCCGCAGGGCCGCCCCCGATCACGACGACGTCGTATGTTCCGTATAACGGAACCGATCTCGAAAAGCTTACGTTCATAGTATCCCCCAAAAATAGTGTGTATGCCGCCTGTTACGCGCCCTCTCCCACAGGGATCGCCGCCTTCTTTCTCTTATATCTTCTGACTGCGAGCCAAACGACGAGCGCGATCGCAGTCGCCACCAGAAGCACCGCGATCAGCACCGCGTAGGTAAAGATATTGGCGTTTCTGAGAAGCTTTACGGGGTTCAGGCTCGAGTAGACGACCTTTCTCCCGTCGGTCTCACCGTACCGCGCATCAAGCTCCCCGTCCATCTCGGAAAGATAATCCGCGATCGCGTCCCATTCCTTCAAGGGAAGTCCGTTCCCGTCCTTCACGACGTAATTCACAAGCTCGTCCTGTGCGATCGGATTGCCGTCCGCGTCGCGCGGGGTGATCGAAAGCAGCCCCATCGAGGTCTCCTTGACCGAGCCGAGCATCTGTCCCATATACATACCCGCGACCACGAAGTAAAGCTCGTCCTTGTCGATCCTTTCGAGCATCCCACCGTCACGTCGCAGTCTCGCGTAATCGACCTTATTAAAGATCATACGGCTTTGGTTGAAGGAATATTCGGCGCCCGACATAAAGAGCTGTGCCGACCGCATCAGCGGCTGGACCGAGGCGTCAAGCTCGAAGGCGTTCAGAAGATCCTTGCCCGTGAGATAAATGCCGATGAGCTCGCCCTCCGTCCCGACGCCGAGCGACGCGGCGTTAAAGACGTCCGAGACCGTGACGCTTCCCACGGGAAGCGTGCCGCGGATGACGCCCGCCGCCGTGATGGCAACGTCCACACGCTTCCCCGTCGCGCGTTCGACCGCCCACTTGTACGCGTCCGAGAATACGTTACAAAGGGTGGATTCGTGCTGGGTCGCGTAGACCTCATCTACCGTGTCGAAGGTGTGGGGGTTCTCTACGAGGACCTGATCGAAGGTATAGCCGTACCCCTCGAGATAATCGGTTTCAACGAGCTTCTTGTAGCCCTCGACGAGAGCTGCAACCGTTTCGTCCTCCTCGACGCGCTCATCGATCGCGATCAGGTCGTAATCCAGAAGCGTCACACCGTCGCCGCTCTGCTTCAGCTTGAGTACGCCGAGCCTTCTGCCGTATTCAGCGGCGGAAACGATCAGCGTTCCGTTCACCTCGATCGGCTCGTCAAGCGTCGTGTGCGTATGCCCCGAAACGATCACGTCAATGCCGTTGACCGCCTTCGCAAGCTCGTAGTCCTCGCCCTTGCCGCCCGATGTGCCGCTGTGCGAGAGGCAGACGACAACGGGATGTGCCCCATAGGTCGTTTCGCACTCGCTGACTGCTGCGGAAACGATCCGCTTCGCCGCATCGACGGGCTCCTCGTAGACCATACCCGAATTCGGCGCACAGTCGTCAGCGTCCGCGCCGAAAATGCCGAAGATCGCGTAATAGACGCCTCCCCTTTCAAGGATCGTGTACTCCTTCACGCCGTACGCGTCGTACGCCGCCCACAGCTCGGCGTCGTAGCCCTCCTGACCCGCGCGCGGGGGGAGATAGTTCCCACAGACGAGCGCGGGGAGCCTGTCACCGCTCTGTACGGCGGCGTTCAGCATCGACTTCAGCCCCTTCTGCAGGTAATCGTATTCGTGGTTACCGAAGGTCGTGACGTCGTAGCCCATCGCCCCCATCATACGAAGCTCGATCGCAGAGGTGGGGTACGCCGTCTGGAAGAGCGAGCCCATCGAAAAGTCGCCGGCATCGACGAGGATCGCGTCGGAGTCGATCGCCTTCTGTGCGTTGATCGCCGTCATCAGACGAGCATAGCCGCCGTACTCTCCCTCCCCCGACTCATTCGCGGCGGGCAGAAGATGCGAGTGGAGATCGTGCGTAAAAAGCACGGTGATCTCCTTCTTTGCGTCTACGGAAAACACAGGAAATGCGAGCGCGGCGCACAGAAGCACCATAGAGAGACAAAGAGAAAGAATGCGCTTAAGTGACATAAGTAGGATCCCTTTCATAATTCGTCAAATTTCCACTTTTATTGTACCACACCCCCTTCGGGGTGTCAAGGGAAAATTAAAGTGCAAAGAAAAAAGAAGGAAGCAGAACGGCGTGCACGGTTAGCGGTAAATTGAAATCCAATTTACGCCGTCCCGAAATATTCCTCGCGGTTTAAATAACCGCGTTCCGCAAGCGGAAGCAGAATATTTCCGAGAACTAAGTGCCGGCCGAAGAAAGCCTCCTTCTTTGATCCGCCTCTGATCAGATCCGTGCAACGCCCGTCTCGCGTGCGGCAGCCATAACCGCCTTCGCAACTGCGGGTGCTACGCTTCTGTCAAGCGCGGAAATGATGATGTTGTCCTCATTCAGCTCCTCGTCGGAAATGAGATCCGCGAGCGCACGGGACGCCGCCATCTTCATCTCGTCGTTGATCGCCGACGCGCGGCAATCAAGCGCTCCGCGGAAGATCCCGGGGAATGCGAGCAGGTTGTTGATCTGGTTCGGGAAGTCCGAGCGTCCCGTACCGACGATCCGCGCACCCGCCTCCTTCGCGAGATCGGGCATGATCTCGGGAACGGGATTCGCCATCGGCAGTACGATCGAATCCTTCGCCATCGACGCGACCATCTCCTTCGTTACGATGCCGGGGGCAGAAACGCCGATGAATACGTCCGCGCCCTTCATTGCATCTGCGAGCTTTCCCGTTTCGTGAGCGCCGTTCGTGAGCGCCGCCATCTCCGCCTTCGCAGGATTCAGACGAGGATCGCCCTCGCAAAGAATGCCCGTGTTGTCGCACATCAGGATCTTCTTCGCGTCTGCGCCCATATTGATGAGGTGCTTCGCGATCGAAACGCCCGCCGCTCCTGCACCACTCATCGCGATGCGTACGTCGGACAGCTTCTTTCCGACGATCTTGAGGGCATTCAGAAGCGCCGCCGCAACAACGATCGCGGTTCCGTGCTGGTCGTCGTGGAAGATCGGAATGTCACAGGTTTCCTTGAGCCTCCGCTCGATCTCAAAGCAACGGGGCGCGGCAATGTCCTCGAGGTTGATGCCACCAAAGCTTCCCGCAAGCAGGGTGACGGTCTTTACGATATCGTCGACGTCCTTCGAGCGGATGCAAAGCGGAAACGCGACAATGTCGGCGAACTCCTTGAAGAGGGCACTCTTGCCCTCCATAACGGGCATACCCGCCTCGGGTCCGATGTCGCCGAGGCCGAGAACAGCCGTTCCGTCGGTGACAACGGCAACGAGATTCTTGCGACGGGTGAGCTCGTAGGATTTGTTCACGTCCTTCTGAATTTCAAGACAGGGCTCTGCAACGCCGGGCGTGTACGCAAGGGACAGATCCTCTCGGCTTTCAACGGGTACACGGGAAACGACCTCAAGCTTGCCGTTCCACTCATAGTGCTTTTTCAGGGATTCTTCTCTGATGTTCATCTTCTCTGATCAATCCTTTCGCTTATCAATATTTGGGCCTACACTGTGTATTATTATACCGCAAAATCGTTGATAAGTCAAGAGCTTTTTGAAGAGAAGCGTGTCGATTCCCCGATCACTTCTTCTCGGTCTCGCCGTCGTAGGCCTCACACAAGAGATTCATTGCCTTTTTGTTTTGAGGTGTGCTGACAAAAAGGATGCCTTTTACTTTTTTATGCAAATACTGTCGCCGTTGTCTTCTATCACACGAAACTCGGGACATTCATGCAGGTTCGTGTTTGGGGTATGATAGGTGAAATATATCTTTTTCCCGTCGGAAAAGATCATTCCGTGTCCACCGTCATTGTCTAGTAGCGGTTTCACATGTTCAAAATGAGGCCCGAGCTTTCCGTCCTTGAATTTCACAACAAGCTCCGCATAATTTCCTTTGATAAACGAGGACCATATCATAAAAAGCTCGTTTGCTTTAGAGCGGAACATAAAAGGGCCGTCAGTAACAAAATGTTTATCTCTGCCTATGGGGTCTACAAGATCACAGGATGAAGCGTTAAACAAAAATTCGCACGCCCCCTAAGCCTGCCGTCGGCTTTTTCGCGGAGGGGCTGAGTCAATGGCTCAGCCCCTTTCTTAAAGCTATTTGACATAAAGACGCCAGGCATTTTTAATCACTTTTATGCAAACGGATTACACAAAAATACAACCGAAGCAATTCCGAGAACAACACCGACCCATCGTTTTTTTGAAAGCCTTTCCTTGAACAATAGCACCGCCGACAAGGTGGTAAGTACAAGACCGCCACCGTTGACGATGGGGAAAAAGACAGCACTATCCATCACGCCGGAGAGATAGAGATTGAATTTGTTATTGACGGCGACGCAAGCTCCGCTTGCAATCATGATAGTGAGCAAGAAGACGAAATGCATATTCGCCACGTTTTTGTTGCTTTTCGAATCTGCAGATCTACCTTCACGTCTTTTCAGCAGCGCGGCGAAGACGGTGCAAATGATTGCCGATGAAACAAAAGCAATGATCAGAAACGCATTCAGCTCGTCGCGGTATTCGGAGCTCTGGTGTACCTTCTGCATAATTCCAATACCGCCCGTTGCGGCAAATGTGATCAGACACAGAAAAAACCATTTTAAATTTGCCTTTTTTTCATCGCCGTCGCTCTTTGCGGCAAGTACAAAGCTTGCCAGCATCAAAACGATTCCAACGATCTGCGCCCAGCCTAAGCTCTCGTCAAAGAACATCACGCCCGACAGAGCGGATATCAGCGTAGAAAAAGAAATGATAACAGACGTATAAGACATCGGTCCTACCTGTAAAGCGGCTATGTTCGTAATTCCTTGAAGTGCTGTAACGGCACCGAACACCACACCAAGCCATATCGTAAATACGGATGACGTGCCAAAGCCTCCCCAGCACAACAGAATGACGGCAGCAGTCAGACAGCCGACCGCATTGAAAGCAAAGCCGCCCGAAAGTCCCGCAGGCTCTTTGTCGGTATAATATTTTTTAGCAATGCTGCCACCGAGAGCCGCCGCAAGAGATAAAATGAGTGTAAGCGGAACGTTCATATTTTTTCTCCTTATTATGTATTTGGGGTTGACAATACGCTCTTTGTGTGATATTATACCACTTAGATTATTGCATTTATATGACATTTCTATCATTTTATATAAATTTTCACTCATTGGAGAAGGTATGTACGAGCCGAAAAATATACCGCAGCTGAATAAGACCATAAGCAATCTTTCGGGGATGCGCTTTTCCATCGTTTACAATAACAAATACTCGAAAATTGACGATCCCGATGCCGACCCTTTGCATATTCATAACTATCTTGAAATTTTTCTTAACGTTTCAAGCGATGTATCCTTTCTTGTAAATAACAGCCTATACCCCGTTCCCGTGGGGGATGCGGTAATATCCTGCCCGGGCGATATACATATGTGCATTTTTCAAAAGGCCTCTGTGCAGGAGTACGTATGCATCTGGGTCGATGCAGATTTTACTTCTCCAATATTTTCTTTTTTACACGAGGAGGACTTTTGTCCTTTATTCTCCTTTGATGAAAAAACAAAGAAGAATTTACAGTCTCTTACCTTCTCGCTGTTGAACGTATGCGAGAATGAGGGCTCGGAGCTTGAAAAAATATCTTATCTGCTCCAAATTTTAACGACATTCGAAAAGAAAGCGCCCCGTGATGCTGTCGCACAAGCGGATATTCCCGAGCCGCTTCAAAAAGTATTGGATGATATTCACGAGAATTTTGCCGAGATACACAGCGTCAACGATATTCTTACATCCCACTTTCTAAGCTCCGCCACCCTGACGCGCTGGTTCCGAAAGCACCTCCATACATCCCCAAGAGAATACCTCGAATCGGTAAGGCTTTCAGGTGCGGCAGTTCTGCTTTCAAACGGATATTCTGTAACCGAAGCGTGTATGCGCTCCGGATTTTCGGATTGCTCGCATTTCATCTCCCTTTTCAAAAAGAAATTCGGGGAAACACCGTTAAAATATAAGAAAAAGGTTAAAACGAACCGGTTTTTTCAAGCATAAATTGTTCGCAATTGTTTTTAATAAGTAAAAAATTCCGCACACTCGTGTGTGTGTAATTTTTTGGCGCGTCTTGACAAAAAAGATGCCGATGATTCCATGTCTCATTTTATAGTCTATAG
>JAZSIN010000015.1:0-6146 GCA_045533845.1 Eubacteriales bacterium
GACCGCTTGGCCTCCGACTTTCTATTCTCGCGTTTTGCAAGCGCTCCGTAAGCAACGCACCCCCGAAGGGTACTTCCGCCCTCTCTTTTCCGTCGGAGCATATAAAACGCTTTATGCGCGGTATTTTTCAAAACGCCGCTACAATCTTATTATACTAACAAATTATTGTATCACAAAAATATCCGTTTGTCAAGAGCGGCTCGCAAAAAAGCCCCCCTCCGATTCCCACCTTAAGCGCGTTACAAAAACGAGAGCACAAGCCAGATCGCCCCAACCGCTCCGCTCCCGACAAGTCCGCCAAGCAGGAAGCCAAGGCCTCCCCTTTTCCCTCTTTTAGAACGGCGTCGCCGTCTCAAGTCGACCCCGATCCCCGCCGCCTCGATGATCCGATTCGCCTCGCTCAGCATATCTCCCTCCTTCAATCCTCCCGCACCGCCGTCTGCGCGGAGGACGAGATGCGCCTCCTCGAAGATCTTGCTGTCGGGTGTTCTGATAAGCACCATTTTCCGCTGTATTCCTTTGATCAACTTCTTTTCCTCTTTTCCTTTTACGTACCTACCCGCTCGGTATAAAACGGGTCTCGCGCCTATTATTCCCATATGTGAACGCCGTTAAACCGAAAAGCGCCGCGCAGAAAAAAAGAAAAGCGGTTGCCACACCACTCTGTTTTCTCCGGAAGAGCTGCCTTTTACCACATTTCGACCGGTACTGCCAAAAATTGTTAACTATGTGTAAACAATGACAAAAAGGACTTGACAGAGACAAATTTAGGATATATAATGCCAATAGTGACAAAATTTGCCAAAACAGTCGTGTATTTACCATCCTGGGTTAAATCAAAAAAATATTATTTAGAGAGAGGTACTACTATGAAATCTACCGGATTCGTAAAAAAGATCGATGAGCTCGGCCGTATTCTGATCCCGAAGGAGCTCCGCTCGAGCATGGAGCTCGACTCGAAGGACGCGCTCGAGATGTTCGTCGACGGTGACCGTATCGTCCTGCAGAAGTATCAGCCCGCCTGCATTTTCTGCAACAACGCCGACGACATTCTCTTCTTCGAGGGTCGCCGCATCTGCGCGTCCTGCCTGTCGAAGCTGAAGTCGCAGTATTGACCTCTTACGGTCGCGCTCCTAAGCGGTCCCCAAATGGAAAGGAAGGCAGTACGCATTCTCTCATAAGGCATCTTATTCTTAGGACTCGAATCCCCCCTGCAGCAAGTAAAAACGAACCCCGACCGTTGATCGGGGTTCGTTTTCTTCTGCTCAATAAACTTTTCGCTTGTCACTTCTTTGCAGTCAATTTTTTTATGTTTTCCGTGTCTTCAATATAGGTTTCCGTATATCCGCATTCGGGGCATACTGCACATTTGATTTTCCCCAAAGAAGCTTTAAACATACCTTTTTGTCTTACGTCTACGCCATAAGCGCCGTTCGTTACCATAACGGTCAAATCCTCGAGCATTTCCGTTTCACATCTTAAACATTTTCTCATAGTTCACCCCATCAAGCTCTTATTTATCGTTCCTTCGGAAATCTGATGCTGACCTCGCCCGCCGAGATGCGAGCCTCGCTGCCGTCCGGAAGTGTAACGATCAGATTGCCGTCTTCGTCGATCGACTTCCCCGTCGCTCCATAGCTTCGGTCGCCCGTCGAAACGGTGAGCGTGCGTCCGAGGACGAGGTTTCGTTCTCGATATTCGTCCATATGTCCCGTCGGTGCTTCACCCGAGAGAAGCGGCTCGAGCTCCGAAAGAAGCGCCGCCGCGAGACGGCTTCGGTCGATTCTCTCCCCTGCTCCAAGGCAGAGCGAGGTCGCAATGTCCGACAGCTCCTCGGGGAACGCGTCCTGATTCACATTGATCCCGATCCCGAGGACAACATAAGACACACGATCCCCCAAAGGGGTGAGTGCCGACTCCGCAAGGATTCCCGCAACCTTTCTGTTTCCGATCCACACGTCATTTACCCATTTCACCGAGGCGTGAAGCGGCGTAACGCGCTCGATCGCGCGCGCGACCGCAACTGCCGCGAAGGTCGTAATCGACGACGCCTGCGTTGCGGGAAAGTGCGGACGAAGGAGAAGCGACAGATAGATGCTGCTTCCCTTTGGCGAATAGAAGGATCTGCCGAGGCGTCCGCGTCCTGCGGTCTGCTCGTCCGCGAGCACGACCGTTCCGTTCGGTGCGCCGTCTTCGGCAAGCTCCCGCACGGTCAGATTCGTGGATGCGAGAACAGGATAGACCGTGATCCCGTATTGCTCCGAGACCATTCCCGCCGCGCGGATCGTTTCGGGAGAAATCCCGTCAAGCGGCACACCCATTACGCATTCTCCTCCGCTTCGTCCGACGTATCCGAGGAGGCGCTCGACGCATCCCCCGTCGGGCTTTCCCCCATTGACGCGTGCACGAGGCATCCGATCGCAAGCAGGACAAGCGGAACGGTAAATAGCATCGGATAATACGAAAGCTTTTCAAAAGTCACAAGATACGAGAGAAATCCAACAAAAGCGATTGCGACAGGAGAGATCAGCATTTTGAAACGCGGAAAGAGCAGCAGGATCGCAGAAAGCAATACGCCGCATACCGCGACCGCCAGATAGCTCCAACGATTTCCCGCTTCGAAGGTCGCCTTCAGCACTCCAAGCCGCTCATAGCGCCAAACGGCAGAAAGGCCGTCGAGCTCGGCGCTCGGAACGAGATACGTGCTGAGACGTTCCGCGGCGCTCGGTGCGGAAAGGTAGACCTTGAACGCCCATGCCGATGCCGTCACGCCAACAACAGAAAAAACAGATCGGAACAATACTCCCGACCACCTTCCCGCCGCGTAAAGCGCAATATACGTGTTTCCCGCAATGAGAAACAGCGAGAAGATCAGAAACGTCATCGGTCCCGCCGTCAGAACGTCCGCGTCAAAGAGAAGGAGAATATAGGTCGTCGTAGCGGTTGCAGGCAGAAGCGCAAGCGCGGGGAGTGCGCGAAAAAAGCCCGAAACCGCGGCAGTGAGAAAAAACAAAAGGAGCAAGATGAGATAATAACGCGCCTCTGCGACGTCGAGAAAGCGCGGAACCTCCCCCGTCACCCGGTCGGGCGTCTTGTCGAAGCTCATATAGCTGAAGAAGACGTGCATCGCGGCGAAAACGACGCCTGTTCCCGCGATCGTATTTGTAAAGTTACGAAGCATCGAGATCTTCGGCGAGTAGCCTAAGTCGGTCGGATCAAGCTTTCCCGTTTTCATTTCGCTCCCCCCTCCCCCTTGATTTCGTTCGCATCCGAGATCTCGTTCGGATAATATTTTGCAAGTCCGCCCGTAGAGGTCTCCCGATAGCCGAGTGCGAGATCCTTACCCGTGTTATACATCGTCTGCACAACGACGTCGAAGCTGATTTTACGCGAGTCGGCAAGGAAATTCGCAAGAGAAAGCGCATTGATCGCGCGCATTGCTGCAACGGCGTTTCGCTCGATGCAGGGGATTTGCACAAGTCCCGCGATCGGGTCGCAGGTGAGTCCGAGATGATGCTCCATCGCAACCTCTGCGGCGTATTCGATCCGGCCGAGTCCCATTCCGAAGAGCTCGCCGAGCGCCGCCGCTGCCATCGAGCAAGCAGAACCGATCTCCGCCTGACAGCCGCATTCCGCACCGCTGATCGAGGCGTTCTCCTTGATGAGATTTCCGATCAGACCGCCCGTTTCGAGGGCGTGGACGATCTCGAGGTCGGAAAAGCCTCTCGTGTCCTGCATATATTTCAGTACTGAGGGGAGCACGCCGCACGCGCCGCAAGTGGGAGCGGTCACGATTGTTCCGCCCGAGGCATTCTGCTCGCTGACCGCAAAGGCGTACGCCGAGATCAGGCGGTTCTCGCGTGTCTGTGCCGATTCGTCGATGTGACGCTGATTATACAACGTCTGTGCGCGTCTCTCCGTGCCGAGTCCGCCCGGAAGCTTTCCCGAAGTCGTCAGTCCCGCGTGGATCGCCGTCTTCATAGCAGTCCAGATCTCGAGAAGATAGGAACGGATATTCGCGTCCTCACACTCCTCTACGTATTCGTAAAGGCGAAAATTATTCCGGAAGCAGTATTCCTCGATCTCACGGAAGGTCGTGTAGGTGTAAATGTGAGCGCCACCAACCGCCTCACCCTTCTCTCCCTCGATCTCGATCGTGCCGCCACCGACGCTGTAAACGCGGAGCGAGCCGATCATGTCCCCCTTTGAAAGCGCCTCGATATCAAGTGTATTCGGATGGACCGTGCAGGGCGTTTCGCGGTCAAAGCGGATCTCCGACCGAACGGGAGACAACGACTCTGCAATGATACGGTCGGTTCCATGTCCCTTTCCCGTTAGCGCAAGAGACCCGTAGAGGGTGACGCGGAAGAGATCCGCCCCGGGGAAGCGCCGAAGCGCGAGGTGCGCGGCACGCTCGGGGCCCATCGTATGAGAGCTCGAGGGTCCTCGTCCGATTTTATAAAGCTCGCGGAGAGATTGCATAGTCTGCCTCCCTTATCATTTTCTACTTCAATTTTAACACACGGCGTGTGCTTTGTCAACCCCACTCAAACTGCCCGTTCATCAAGAGGAGGAACGCCGTAATGCAGACGGCGATCACGAGAATGCCGATCACGAGCATCAGAATGCTCTTTCGGTCAAAGTGAAGCGACGCGGGCTCTCCCTTGATCACCTTCGCGTGCTTCATCGCAGTGGAGATCGGCTTATAGAGCACGAGCACAAGTCCGCCGTTCAGGAATGCCTTCGTCACGTTGAAGGGGAGCAGGATCGTCGGGATCATACCCACAACGTTCCGCATGTTTTCGAGATATGCCCCTCGGATCTCCTCGTCAAAGGGGATGCGGACGAAATCGACAAGGGACATATTCATCATAAATGCAGGCGTAAATACCACATTCATCGCCATCATCGTGGCAATCGCGGTCAGAACACCCACAGCGAGGGCAAGAATCGCGCCATTCATCGTTCTCTTGCGGCGGTAGACCCATGCACTGACACAAACAAAGGGGGCGGTAGAGAGGACGTCCATGATCCAACCGATCACACCCGTTTCTCCCATCGTGATTGACTCAAGCGTAGCGAGGAGGATCGACATCAAAAACCCCGAAGCGGGGCCGAACGCCATCGCGCCGACCGCCATCACGGCGTCCTTCGCGTCAAAGGAGAGGAATCCGAATACACGGATCTTGAATATAAATTGCGAGATAAACGCTACCGCGCAGAAAACGGCGACGGTCACCATCGTACGGATCGCCGCGCGGCGGTCAATTTTCGTTTTTTTCATAGTAAGTTCAATCCTTTCGTATAAAACCAATGGGAAGAAAGGCTTGAGAAACAAAAAATCCCCATACGGATTCGTATGGAGACACCGATGCCGCACGATACAGATATGGCGTGGCACCGTTTCTTTTCTCATCCGGACTTTCGAGCGTGCATAGTCGACACCGCACTCGCCCCTTCGCCGCATTGCGGCGAAACCGTCGGCACAGGAATCTCACCTGTTCAACCGTCCGAGGCATAGGCTTCGGAGGCTCGCGGGCTTTCACCGCCGGTATGGAATTACACCAATCCCCAAAGAAATATTAAAGCTTATGTTATTTCGTTCTGATATGCCAAGACGGCTGCCACAGATAAACCGCGGCAGCCGTCTTTTGCCCGCCCGACTCACGTCAAGCGGAAATATCCTTTTGATCCGTAGGGATCAAATTAAGCAAGGATCTCGGAAACGACGCCGGAACCAACGGTTCTACCACCCTCACGGATAGCGAAACGAAGACCCTTTTCCATAGCGATGGGGTTGATAAGCTCAACAGTCATATCAACGTTATCGCCGGGACGGCACATTTCAACACCCTCAGGAAGACCGATAACACCGGTAACGTCGGTGGTACGGAAGTAGAACTGAGGACGGTAGCCTGCGAAGAAGGGCTTCTTACGGCCGCCTTCCTTCTCAGTCAGAACGTAAACCTGGCCAATGAACTTGGTGTGGGGGTTTACGGAGCCGGGCTTACAAAGAACCTGACCTCTTTCGATCTCGTCCTTTACGATACCACGGAGAAGAGCACCGAAGTTGTCACCACCCTCGTCCCGGGGTGGGAGATTGTGGAACATCTCGACACCGGTAACGACGGTGGTCTTGCCTGCCT
>JAZSIN010000244.1:0-15660 GCA_045533845.1 Eubacteriales bacterium
GACCGCTTGGCCTCCGACTTTCCCGAGCTCTTTTTCTCGCACCGCTACTCGAAGGGGCTGCGCGGAACGATGCTTTCCGTGATCGCGCTTCCTCACGCGGACGCCGACTGTGAAAAATAATCCATAATAGCGGAAAAGAGTGCGGACGTGAGCTTTTTCTGATACGTCGCATCGGAGAGAAGCGTAGCTTCGCCTTCATTTGATAGGAAACCGCATTCGACGAGCACGGCGGGGATCATGATACGGTCGAGGAGATAAATGTTACTCCCCGCCTTCTTTATCTTACGGTTGTTGCTCGGCTGTAAGAGATCCCTTGCCGTGTTCTGGATCTTCTCTGCAAGGCTCCTCGATTCGGCTTCGCTATTCGGCGAATACCACACCTGAAGTCCCTTTGCACTTTCCGATGGGTAGGAATTCATATGGATGCTAACGAAAAGGATCTCGCTTTTGGGGTGCTCGGACTTAACGCGCTCGGCGATCTCTTTGCGCGCTTTGAGATCAAGCGCTTTTTTTTGTCCTTTGTAATTCGAATTCGGATCGTAGAGGAGCCTATCAGTGTCTCTTGTCAGAATTACGGTGACGCCTTTGAGACGAAGGCTGTCGGCAAGAAGAAGGGAGACCGAAAGGTTCAGATCCTTTTCCTTCACGCCGCTTTTCGATGAAGCGCCCCCGTCCTCTCCGCCGTGTCCCGCGTCGAGAATGACGATCCGTTCGGCGCTTTCACCGTCCGTGTCGTGGAAGACCGATGTCGAGTCGCGCTCCTCTTCTGCGGACAGAGTGCTATGCTGAAGGGGAAGCCGCAGGGTGCTCGTTACTGTGGCACAGATCAGTATGAACAGGAGGAGCGTAAATGCGATCTCTGTTGGATGCGCTTTGTCTCTTGTGGGGCTCGAGCCTTTTTTCATATTTTTCCCTCTCTCTCCTTTGTGATCTCCGCTTCAGTATATTCTCGCCCGGCGAAAATAATACGACTTCTCGGGGGGAAGGGATCGATCTCTGAATTTTACGCCCGTTCCGATTGACAAAACGCGGCTTTTGCGATATAATAAAAGATACGTTACTACACGACTCGGGAACGAAGGGAGGGATACGTGTGACGGAACAAAATGAACGGCAGTACAGAAGCGTTATGACGCGCATCGGCGCGTGCCTGATCGTTTTTCTCGGGCTGATTTGGGCTGCACAGGCCCTTCACGCTCGGCTTGTAGGACCTTTTGCTTCCTTGCTCGGAGAAAAGGGTGGATACGTTGTAAGCGAGCTTCTGTACGGAAGCATGTACTTTCTCTCGTTTACCCTGCCGATCCTCTTATTCCGATTCTTCTCGAGAGGGAAGGAGCGGGAAACGATGCGGCTCGTACCCAAGCTGACCGCGGACACGCCCGTTATTCTCATTGCGGCGATCGGACTGATCTACATTTGTGCCGTATTCAACAATTTGATCGTAGCCCCTTTGATCTCGCCGGATTTCGATTATGGCTCGCTCACCACATCGGATTATTCGGATCCTTATAAGATCGTGCTTAGTCTGATTGTGATGGCAGCCGTTCCGGGGGTCTGCGAGGAGCTTTTGTTCCGCGGTATGATCCTCGAGAATCTCTTACCATACGGAAAGACAGGGGCTGTGATCACGAGCGCAATTTTCTTCGGGTTGATGCATCAGAATCCGCTCCAGATGTTTTACACCACGATGGCAGGTATCGTGCTCGGTCTCATCTATATCTACACGGAGTCGATCTTCTGCAGTATGCTCGTGCACGTGTTGAACAATGCGTACAGCGTGTTGCTGAATGTGCTGTCCGAAAGGCTCGGGGAAGCAAGTGGACTGCTTTATTTCTTTCAAGGTGTCTTCTTCCTTCTTTCCATCGCTTCGATCGCTTATCTCCTGATCAGAAGGAAGCACTTTTCAAGGCTTCCGGACTTCGACGACGGCGTATTTGAACGAACCTTGCCCGAAAGAGAGGGATACGCGCGGATCCCCATAGAGTTCACGCGAAAGCTGCGCTTATTCTTCGCGCCAACCGTGATCGTATATATCGCACTTACGGTGCTGTATATGGGCGTGGTCCTGTTTGTCATAATGGGAGGTGCGACGTGAATCCTTCGGTAAATAACGACTTTTCACGCGAAGACGAGGCTTTCATGCGCGAGGCGATACGGGAAGCCGAGCTTGCGTACCGTGAGGGGGAGGTTCCCGTCGGTGCGGTCGTGGTCAGAAACGGAGAGATCATCGCGCGTGCGCACAATACGCGCGAAAGCTCTTATAGTGCGATCGCACACGCGGAAACGACGGCGATCGCCTCTGCCTGCGCACGTCTCGGTGGTTGGCGTCTGTCGGATTGTACGCTGTACGTAACGCTCGAGCCCTGTCCGATGTGTGCGGGGGCGATCGTGAACGCGCGCGTTCCGCGCGTCGTGTTCGGCGCGCTTGACGCCTCGATGGGGGCGATGGGAAGTGTGCTGAATATGGTGCGCTATCCGCTTCCGTTTACACCGACCGTGACACACGGGGTGCTTGAACAGGACTGTGGCGCCTTGCTCACGAGATTCTTCGTGGAGCAAAGAAGAAAATAACACACTGAACGCCGCTTGCGAAGAAAGCGGCTTCTGTGATATGAGGAAATTATGCTTTTAAAAAAATATATTGGCAACAAGGCGTTTTATCGTACCGTGCTTGCGATCTCTGTCCCGATTATGGTGCAGAACGGCATCACGAATTTCGTCAGTCTTCTTGATAACCTGATGGTCGGTCGGGTGGGGACCGAGGAGATGTCGGGCGTTTCGATCGTCAATCAGTTCGTGTTCGTCTTCAACATTCTGATCTTCGGAGCAGTATCCGCTGCGGGCATCTTCACGGCACAGTATCACGGATACGGCGACAGAGACGGTGTGCGGAATACCTTCCGTTTCAAGATGATCGTGAACATCATCGTCGCGGTTCTGGCTGTGATTGCCCTCTGGGTGTTCGATGAGGAATTGATCTCGCTTTTTTTACATGGCGGAAGCGTCGAGGGGGATCTCGAAAAAACGCTTTCCTTTGCTCTTGATTATCTTCGGGTGATCCTAATCGGAATGATCCCATACGCGATCGCACAGGTCTATGCGTCGAATATGCGTGAAACGGGAGAGACCGTTCTACCGATGCTCGCGAGCATCGTTTCGGTTCTTGTGAATTTCGTCTTGAACGGACTTCTCATTTTCGGGCTTTTCGGTTTCCCGCAACTCGGCGTTACGGGGGCTGCGATCGCGACCGTCTTGTCGCGCCTCGTCGAGATGTTCGTGCTTATCGTTTGGGGACACATGCACAAGGAAAAGTGCCCATATCTCGTTGGAGCGTATCGCTCTCTTCGCATTCCGCGCCCTTTGTTCCGTCGGATTCTTCTGACGGGGCTTCCCCTTATGTTCAACGAGCTTTTCTGGGCGCTTTCGATCACGATGCGGAATCAGTGTTACTCTACGAGAGGGCTTGACGTCGTAGCCGCGCAGAATATCAATTCGACTATCGTCAACCTCTTCAACGTCGTTTATCTCGCGCTCGGCTCGTCGATCGGCATCGTCGTCGGTAATCTTCTTGGCGCGGGCAAGCTTGAGGAGGCAAGGGACACCGACCGAAGGATGATCTTTTTCTCGGTCTCCTGTGCTGCGGGCATGGGGGTTCTGCTCGGGGCGATCGCGTTTCCGTATGCAATGCTTTACGAGGCAAGCGAAACGATCCGTCTCCTTTCGGTCTTTATGATCGTCGTATCCGCGGTCACGATGCCGCTTTGTGCATACGCGCACGCCTCGTATTTTACGCTCCGTACGGGTGGTAGGGTGCTCGTCACGTTCTTCCTTGACAGTGTCTATATGTGGATCGTCGTGATCCCTGTTACGGCGTTCCTCGCCTACTTCACGAATATCGGGATCCATTGGCTCTTTATCGCCGGACAGACGGCAGAGGCGCTGAAGTGTATCCTCGCGTGGGCGATCCTCAGAAGAGGAAATTGGGCGAATCAGCTCGTTCTCGACAAATAAGTCAAAACCACCGGTTAAACCGGTGGTTTTGATTACTGTTCGGGCTCGCCGCTTTTGTGGTCACTCCTTCGGAGACGCCGCTCCGAACGCTGCTTTTTCCTCTCCCGATGCTTTTTTCGGGCACTCTCGAGAAGTTTTTTCAGCACGCCGAGCGTCTGCTCGTCCTTTGGAAAAAGGAGACGGAGCAGCAGGATCGCAAGCGTGATCGTAAGGAGCTTCTCCGGGGTGAAGGGTATCCAAAGAAGCCCGAGATACGTCCCCGCAACGACTTGCATCCAGGTGATCCTATAGAAGATCCCGAGACCGAGAAGAATATAGCTCCAACCATTCGTGATCATCCAGCCGAGGAAGAGGCAGAGGAGAAGACGGGGATTAAATAGGAGGAGAAGGAGCGTTTTCGTCCATTTTTTGATGTTTTCCTTTGTGATTTGCTTCCGTAAATGCATGATTCTCCTCCTTTTCGTGATTTCTTACGGTCTAATTATAGCATTTTGAATTGCTTTTTGTCAACCCGTCGCGGCGCTCATTCGCTTTGAAAAATTTTGTTTTGTTTTTTGGGGAAATCCGTATTTTTTGCCGTTTCGTACGCTTCTCCCCCTTGACAAAACCTATAGCAGGGGGTATAATATATTTGTCGGTGAGGCAATGCCTCCAGACGTAAAAAATTTGTGTATGGAAGAGTAAAAATGCAGGCGTCAAGTGCCGACGGGACGGGGAGTTGCTCGTTGGACGAAGATCCGAATGGGGATCGCGGTTTGCATTTTGCATCCCGCTTCATAGGGCAACAAAGAAAAGACGGTTTTCCGCCTCTTTCCTGCCATATGGCGTGTGGGGAGGAGGTATTTTTATTATGAAAGCAAAAAAGCACAGCATTTTTCGAACGGTGCGGGCGCTGACAGTGGCGGCGATGCTTACGGCAATGAGCGTGGTCCTCGGCATTTTCTGCAAGACCTTTATGAATTTTGCGGGAGGTCTTGCGCGCGTGACCTTTGAGAATCTTCCGATCATTCTGTCGGGGATCCTGTTCGGACCAATCGTGGGCGGACTCGTCGGTGCTGCGTCGGATCTTGTCAGCTATTTGCTGTCCCCGCAGATCTATCCGCCGAACCTGATCGTTACGGCGGGCGCATTTTCGATCGGTCTTCTGTCGGGCGTCGTTTCGCTCCTCGTGCGGCGAGTCAAGCCGCAAAGAAACGGACTTTTGCAGGTCATCCTGTCGGGGGCGATCGCGCATCTTGTCGGATCGATGATCATCAAAACGATCGGGCTCTTTCAATTTTATGGGTGGCTCGTTTTGTGGCGCATCCCGCTGTATCTCGTGATCGCATCGATCGAGATCCTGATCCTTTGCTTTTTGTTCCGCAGAAGATCCTTCTGCCGTATTCTTGACCGCTTGTGAGGGGAAACGTATGAATTACGAGGAAGCACTTCAATATATCCATTCGATCAACTGGACCTTCTGTAAGCCCGGTCTTGAACGCATACAGACGCTTTGCGAGCGGCTTGGAGATCCGCAGAAGCGAGTAAAGTTCATTCATGTTGCGGGCACGAACGGAAAGGGCTCGGTTTCTGCGATGCTTTCGACGATCCTCTCGAGGGCAGGATACAAGACGGGACTTTACACTTCGCCGTACATCAAGCACTTTAACGAGCGGATGATGATCAACGGTCAGATGATCTCCGAGGAGGAGTTGACCGCTCTTACACAGCTCGTTCGTCCGATCGCCGATGCGATGGAGGACAAGCCGACCGAGTTTGAACTCATCACGGCGATCGCCTTTCTGTATTTCGCGCGGAATGGCTGTGACCTCGTTGTGCTCGAATGCGGTCTCGGCGGGCGGCTCGATTCGACCAACGTCATCGAAAGCACCGCGCTTTCGATCATAACGGGCGTTGCGCTCGATCACGTTTCGATCCTCGGGGATACGGTCGAGAAGATCGCGAGGGAAAAGGCGGGTATCATCAAAGAGGGATGTCCCGTGGTATTCGGAAACAACAGCCACGACGTGGACGCGCTTCGTGTGGTCTGTGCAACGGCAGAGGAGAGGCACGCCCCTCTTCTTGTGACCGATGAGTCAAAGCTTCAGAACGTACGGTATTCGGTCGATGAAACACTGTTTGACTTCGATGGAACGCGCGACTATGCACTACGGTTGCTTGGCGTTTATCAGCCGTATAACGCAGCAACCGTTCTGACCGCCGTGTCGGCATTGCGCGGGAACGGATACGAGATCCCCGAAGAGGCAGTCAAAGAGGGACTGCGAACCGTGTATTGGCCGGCGCGCTTTGAGCGGCTGTCGGACGATCCCGTTGTCATCTACGACGGCGGTCATAATCCGCAGGGGATCGAAGTTGCAAAGAAAAGCATCAAGGCATATTTCGGCGACGAGCAGATCCTCCTTTTGACGGGTCTTATGGGTGACAAGGATTATTCGTGTATGGTTGGGGAACTTGCTCCGCTCGCAGAGCACATTTATACGGTGACACCGAACAATCCGCGTTCGCTTCCCGCAGAGGAACTCGCGGAGGTATATCGCTCGTTCGGAGCTGACGCTACCGCCTTCGAGACGGTCGAGGAAGCGGTGAAGACCGCGATGGAGGACGCGCGGCGTCAAAAGAGACCGCTCTTTATTCTCGGGTCTCTCTATCTCTACTGCGAGGTCTACCCGCTCGTAGAGATATTCCGCGGCTGACGATACGCTCGGACTGAAGGAAAGAATTGGAGTTGGAAAAATGAAACGCGAAGAAAAGATAGAGCTGCTTCTCAACAAGCAGCGGTATGATTTCGATGATCTCGTTACGATCATGGAGCTTCTCCGTCTCCCGGGCGGATGCCTTTGGGACGCTGAGCAAACGCACGAGAGCATTCGGGACAATATGATTGAGGAGACCTATGAGGTCGTCGAGGCGATCGACAACAAGGACGCAAAGCTGCTCCGCGAGGAGCTCGGAGACGCGCTTCTGCAGGTCGTTTTCCACGCGCGGATCGAGGAGGAGGCAGACAGTTTCGGTATCTCGGACGTTGTGAATGATATTTCAGCAAAGCTCATTCACCGTCATCCGCACGTATTCGGCTCGGTGAAGGCCACGACGGCGGAGGAGATGCTTGCAAATTGGGAAAGGATCAAGGTCGAGGAGAAAAAGCGGGACACGCTTGTTTCGAGACTCGAGGCCGTTCCCCCGATGCTTCCCGCCTTGATGCGCGCTTCGAAGATCGCGAAGAAGACCGAGTTCTTTTACGGCGTACAGTCGGAAGAGGAGGCATACCAATCGGTGGAGGAAGCGCTAAGCGCGTTGAAGGAAGCTTCCGTCGAGGACAGGGAGCGTTATCTTGGAGATTTCCTCTACACTGCGGCGTATCTCTCGCGGAAACTGTCGCTTTCGGGCGAAGCCGCGCTTACGAAGGCGGTGAACCGACGGATCGAGGAGATTCGCGTCGCGGAAGCGGTTTCTGAGGGGAAGGCACTCGAGGATTTGACCGAGGCGGAGCGCAGAGCTCTTCGCGAGAGACTCGACGAGCTCGACGGAAAAATTTGATCTGAAGGGATTCGTATGAGACTTGATAAATTTTTGAAGGTTTCGCGTGTGATCAAGCGGCGCACCGTTGCAAACGACGCCTGCGACAATCAGCACGTAAAGGTAAATGACAGACCCGCAAAGGCGTCCTACGACGTGAAGGAAAACGATGTGATCGAGATCACCTTCGGTCAGCGCACGTTGAAGATCCGCGTTTTGGATATCCGTGAGCACGCGGGGAAGGACGACGCGGGAACGATGTACGAGGTCATCGGTTGACCGAGAATCAGGAATATTGCCGACTGCGTTTGCATACGTTCGGATGAGGATTCATTTTCCGAATTGATGCTAAGGGAGGCAGTATAACGATGCGATATCAGAACTATAACGAGGCAGAGATGCCGCACGAAAACGCACGCGCGGAGACTCCTTCGAAAAGCCACTCGATCTCTCTTGACAACAGAAAACGGCTTACGGTAGACGGAGTTCTCGACGTGATTCGCTTTGACGATCTCTCGGCGGAGCTTTCTACTGCGCTCGGCGATCTGATCGTTGACGGCGAGGAGCTTCGGATCGAGGTGTTCGATACCGAAAAGGGAAGTGTGACGCTTACGGGACACGTCCGCACGCTTGACTATGTGGAGAAGAACACGGGCACACAAAAGGGAGACAAAAGGCGCGGCTTTTTCGGGAAGCGGTAACGCCGATGGAATATTCTCCCGCCTTATTGCTGGCTCTCTCCGTACAGGCGTTTATCTGGGGCGTTGTTCTCGGACTTTTGTATCAATTTTTTCGCCTTTTCGGGCTGATCCTCGGAGAGGGAGAAATTATAGTGCCGAAGAGGCTTTTGCGATTCTTTGTACGGGTGCTTCCCCATGGTTTCTACGCGCCTCCCAAAAAGACGCGCGGGCGTAGGACGTTCTTTTTTATGCTGCGCTTTTTGGGGGACGTTCTGTTTTGCATTATTACGGTCGTGGGGATCATACTCCTCGCATACGTTGGGAATAACGGTCGGATCAGGTGGTTTATTTTGCTTGGAACGCTCACAGGCTTCCTCGTTTATCGCTTGACTGTCGGCGCGCTTTTTTCCTGTATCGCACCGACGCTTGCGGCGCTTTTGAGGGGACTGTGTGGGCTTTTGTTCCTTTGCGCGCTGTATCCGTTTAAGATTGCGGCTCGCGGCGTTGCGATCCTTTTCGGGATCTGCAGACGAACACTGCTTCGGGGCATTTCCGAACGAAAAAACGAAGCATATCATCAAAAAGAGATAAAACGGCTCCTCTCATCCGCGATAGAGGGCTTTGGATGTGTGGAATGCAGAGATCCTTTGCTCCGCGCCGACGCGCTTCGGAATGCAGAGCGTGTATGCAAAAAAACGGAAGACGTGAAAAAGAAGGAAAGGAGAAGAAAAAATGGACGGAAAGAAAAGACCGAACGAGCAGAAAAAAACCTCGGGAAAGCCTCTTCTAAAGCGTGATGCACCTCGCATGACGCTTCTTTACCGATCCCTTCTTCTCATTTTACTTGCTGTTTCACTTGCCTTTTTTGCGACGCGACTCGTTGAATATAACCGTCTCAGGCAGGAGACCGAAAAGTTGAACGAGGAGATCAAGGAGCACGAAAACAATGCGGCAGAGCTCCGCTATCTCATTGAGTCTCCTATGGACGACGCCTACATCGTGCGGATTGCGAGAGAACGCCTCGGTCTTGTTTTTCCCGACGAGGAGGTTTTCTATAACAATTTGTTTGAAAAGGATTAAGGGAGAATAAAATGACTGATTTTAAAACACTTTTGCCCGATGAGGACGCTTATTTTCAGTTTATGCGTGAGACGGTAGAGCCCTATCTCGCTGCCCATCGAATTACAGGCTTTTTTTCCTCAAGAGACGAAAAGAAGCTTTATTATGAATACGAGAAACTGCCGAACGCGAAGGGCGCCGTGGTGATCTCACACGGATACAACGAATCAGCAGAGAAGTTCCGTGAGATGGCGTATTGGTTTATGAAGATGGGATTTTCTGTGTTTGCGATTGATCATCGCGGTCACGGACGCTCGTTCCGTCTTTCTCCCGATCTTGCTTTGACCGATGTTGAAAGCTTCGGCGACTACGCGAGAGACCTTCACGACTTCGTGAGACGGATCGTTTTGCCGAATGCGGACGGACTTCCGCTCTATCTGTATGGACACTCGATGGGCGGTGCGATCTCGATCCTCTATATGCAGAATCATCCGAAGGTTTTTCAAAAGGCTGTTTTGACGGCTCCGATGCTGAAGCCAAAGACCGAAAATATTCCGACGCCCGTTTCGCGGGCTGTGTCGGCGGTCTGTCGGATCTTCGGGAAGGGAGACAAGATCGTGTTCGCGAAGAAGCAGGGCTTTAACGAGGATGAGCAGTTTGAGGATAGTCCCGATACATCGAAGGAGCGTTTTTCGTACTATAAGGAGAAGCGCGTCGAGCATCCGTATCTGCAAAACAGTTATCCTACCTATCGGTGGGTCAATGAATCTCTGCGCGTGGGAAGCTTTTTGCTTGATCCTATGCGGTGTAGCCGGATCAAGAATCCCGTTCTCTTGTTTTCAGCGGGAGAGGATAGCTTCGTTTTCAAGAGAGAGCAGGAGGTTTTCATCTCCCTCATTCCGAACGGGGAGATCTTTTACGAGAACCGTGCGAGACACGAGATCTATATGAGCACGAACGACGTTATGGTTGACTATCTTTCGGAGATCGAGCGCTTCCTCTGTGAATCATGAGACGATCTCCAAAAAGCGGTGTGAAGGCACCGCTTTTTTCTTTGTAAGGAATATATTAACAATGCACAATTTACCCAAAGGGGTATTGCAATTTTACAAAAAATATGGTATAATAGCATTATAATGTATATTGGCGCTTTCTCGGCTTTTCAGAAAGGAACGTTATGAAGAAAAATATGGTGCAACACGTATGCCGTACGGGTGTTTTGGCGCTTCTCGCGGCTTCCTTTGTCCTCCTCTCAGGGCTTTTAGCTTCGTGTGGAATGTTTTCGGATAATGCTACATATGCGGTCGTATCGGAAAACAATCTTTCGAAGGAGGGATTTTACTATACGCTTTACGAAAACAATACGGCGGTGATCACGGGTATCAAGGATACCGCAAGTGAAACGGCGTTGATCCCGTCGAAGGTTGATTCCTCCTATGCGGTGATTGCGGTCGGCGCGAAGGCGTTTGAAGGAAACAAAGGTCTGAAATACGTTTCGATCGGCGAGGGCGTAAAGAAGGTGGAAGAGAGCGCTTTCCGCGAATGCTTTGGGCTTCTCCGCGTGGATCTTTCATCGACGGTTACGGAGATCGGAAATTATGCGTTTGAGTCGTGTGAAAGACTGTGTGAGGTCAATTATACGAATAACCTGAAGGCGATCGGCGACGGCGCGTTTTACCGTTGTATTTCTCTCAGCGTTTTCAGTCTCTCTGAGGGACTTGAGACGATCGGCTCCGAAGCTTTCTTCGGGTGCGCGGCGCTTCCGCATGTCATCCTTCCGAAGAGCCTGTCTTCGGCCGGGAACGCAGCATTTGCACAATGTACCTCTGTAACGCGGGTGGATCTCGGCGGTCTTACGGAGATCCCGAACTCGCTCTTTGAAAAGGCGTCCGCACTGCTTTCCGTCAAGATCGGAAGCAACGTGAAAACGGTCGGGGAGAGAGCCTTCAAAAATGCACGAAATCTTGAAACGGTTTCGCTCGGAAAGAATATCACCTTTGTCGGCGATTCTGCGTTTGACGGAACGAAATGGTTCTCGGCTCAAAGTGATGAATTTCTTATCGTCGGAAAGGGTATCCTTTTGAAATACAACGGCATGGGTCCTGAGGTAACGATCCCCGAGAACGTCAAGGTCATTTCCAGCGCGTTTCTCGGATGCGAGCGTGTCGAGCGCGTTACGATCGGGAGCAAGGTAAAGAGCATAGCAAAATACGCCTTCAGCGGCTGCGTAAATCTGAAGGAGGTCGTGATCACCGCGGAGGTGACGAGCATAGACAGCTGTGCATTCCTCGGCTGTGTTGCACTTCAGAGAATCGAGCTTCCGAAGACGCTTCGTTCGATCGGGGACAACACGTTCAATAATTGCTCGTCTCTCGCAACGGTCGTCTATAAGGGCTCCCGCGCAGAGTGGGGTAAGGTAGTGGTCGGCGAAAAGGGGAACGTATCCCTGTATTCCGCCAAGATCGTGTGTGAAGGTTAACGGAATGGAGGACGAACAATGAATCAGAAAAAACGCTTTCGAGTGATGCGCATTCTTTCCTGTCTTATCACCGTACTGCTTCTTCTTCCGCTCCTTCTCTCCGTGCTTACGGGATGCTCGGGCGATAAGGCAGACGGATTCGTGCTTCCGAACCGTACGCTTCCCGCAGATGCGGAGCGGCTCTCCTACTCGTATTTCAAATATAAGATCTACGACGACAAGACCGTAGTGATCACCGAATACAAGGGAGAGGGAACGAGTGTCGTCGTTCCTGATACGATCGACGGAATGCCTGTTGTCGAGCTTGCAGACAATATTTTTTATCAGAATGCAAAGATCGAATCCCTTACGATCGGAAAAAACGTTGAGCGGATCGGATCAAAGTGCTTTTCGGGCTGTTCCTTCCTGAAGGAGATCAAACTGAACAAAAAGGTTTGGTCGATCGGCTCGTACGCGTTTTCCGGAACGCCGTGGTTCTCCTCGCTCACCGATGAATTCGTCATCGTTGGCGACGGTGTTCTCATCAAGTACAATGGCGATGCCATCGGGGTGGAGATACCGGATACGGTGCGCCACATATCGGATGCCTTTACAATGAAGGCTTTGATCTCGGTCAGCATGCCCGATTCAGTCCTTACGATCGGTGAGTTTGCTTTTGCATACAATAGCCGACTTTGCAACGTGGAATTCAGCAATTCGCTTCGCTCGATCGGTGCATATGCATTTACCGGGTGTGAGGCGCTTCCGTCCGTAATCCTTCCGAAGGGAGTTGAGCGGATCGAAACGAACGCCTTCTCGGAATGCATTAAGGTGAATACTGTTCGGCTGAGTGAATCTTTGACCTTTATCGGTGAGTATGCGTTTTTCAACTGCCCCGATATGAGAACGCTTTATCTCCCAAATACGCTCCCCGTACTTCCCGAAGGAGTGTTTGCGGAATGCCGTGCGCTTGAGCTCGTACTTTACGCGGGCGACGAAAAGGACTTTAAGGCGATCGTGACAGACACGACGAACTATCTCCTGCTCGATGCGTTGATTATATACAATGCAAGAAACGGTGGATGACCGAGTCGCGTCCTACCTTCAACAAATAAACAGATTTAAAGAAAGGCTTGGTACATAAAGAATGAGTAAAAATGGTAGACGCAGCGTTCTGCCGCCTATCATATCAGCGCTTCTTCTCCTTGTGATCGCGATCGCATCCGAGGTGCTGTATGGGTTGACGAAATATTTACCGCTGTGCTTGTTTGCGCTGATGTGTTTCTTCCCGGCGGTGATCAATCTGATCGTTGCGGTGGTTTATTTTAAGCTTCCCGAGGGGAAGGGAGAGCAGGCTCCTGCGGAGGATCTCGCTTCTTCAGAGGAGAACGCGACGGAGAACGGAAAAAGGATCCGAAAAAAGGGAAAGCGCGGATCCGGACTGAAGAAGGTTCTCTGTTCCGTTGCACGATGGTATAACCGAAGCCGCGTTTGGATCGCAGTTGTGCTGTCTCTCGTTGCTACCTCGCTGATCCAACTTCGTTTCTTCATTGTTCAGTCGAGGCTCACCTCGCTATACACGATGAATTATCCCATTTTGGTTGCGATGATCGTGATGTTTACCGTGTTCATCGCACTCGATAAATGGGGAAAGAGCGTGGGAGAGGGTGACGACTTTACCGCCTCGCTCGTGAAGAACCTGCGGAGTGTGTTCGCACTTCTCAAGCTTGCGCTCATTCTGATCATGCTTGCATCTGCCCTGAAGATCCTCGGACTCTATGAGGCACAGAAGATCCTGAAATACACCTTGATGGTGCTCTTCTACTACTTGTCGGTCTTCCTTGTGGTCTCCTTTACCGTTTCCGTCATCAAGAAGGAGCTTTTTGAGAAGCCGCACCTGAACGTTCCCGCACCGCTTGCGATTGGCTCGTCGAAGGAGCTCGGTCTTCTGACGTATTTTGAAGAAAATACGGGAATGACAATGCGCTCGCTGTGGAGTATGCGGATGGTGAAGAAGCTCTTCCCGTATACGGTCACACTTCTGCTACTGCTTCTATGGTTCTCGACCGGACTCTTTCAGGTAGAATCCCATCAGATGGGTGTTGTTTACCGCTTTGGAAAGCTACTTGACAGTCCGTGTGAGCCGGGACTTCATCTCTCCCTACCGTGGCCCTTTGATAAGGTAGAGATCTATGACACCGATGCGATACAGAAATTTGCCATCGGTTACGTTTCGGATGAGGATGAGGACAACACTTGGACCGACATCCACGGTCTTGAGGAATACCGTCTCCTTCTCGGAAGCGGCGACGAGGTCGTTTCGATCAACCTTCAGATCGAATACAGAATAGGGGATATTTGCAAATATCTCAAGAACAATGCGGAGCCTGCGGCACTCGTTGAGGCGTATGCGTACGAGCTCGTGGTCGACCACACGATCAACAATGATCTGCACACCCTTCTTTCGATCGACAGGCAGGCGTTTTCCAAGCATCTCGAGGAGGATCTGAAGGAAGGCATCAAGAAATACGACACGGGAATCGAGATCGTTAGTGTGATCCTTGAGAGTATCCACCCGCCGATCGAGATCGCAGAGATCTATCAAAGCGTGATCGGAGCGGGGATCAAAGCGGATCAGCTGATCCTTGAGGCCGAGGCGTACCAAGCGAAGATCATCGCAGGGGCGCAGTCACAGCAGACCACAACGATCGCTGCGGCAAACGTGAACCAGTCGTCCGCGATCGCGAAGGCTGAGGCATCGGTATCCGAATTTATGGCAAGCGTCGGTGCAGATACGAATTATCCGACGACCTACCGTTACTACAAGTATCTGAATGCGATCACCGAGGCGTACGGAAACACGCGTCTTGTGATCGTCGGTGACGGAGTTGACAGCTCGAATATTTACTTCGGCAGCCTTAACATCGGCGTGATCGCTCCCCCTGAAACCGAGGAGGAGACCATTGTACCCGAAGAGACCTTCGTGATGCCCCCTGAGGGAAAATAACAGAAAGGATGCGCGTAACAAATTATGAAAGATAAGAATATAAATCCGTCTTCCGAGATCGAAACGGAAGTAGCGGCAAAGCCCGTAAAACAAAAGGAAAAGAGACCCTTCCCGATCTTCAAGATCCTGATTGCGGTCGTTTTGATCGCCGCTTTCTTCTACTTTGGCTTTACCTGCATCGTGAGAGAGGGAGACTGTGCGCTCATCCTTCGATTCGGTAAGGTCCGTGAGGAGATCAGCGATGCGGGACTCTATCTGAAGCTCCCGTGGCCCTTTGAGACTGTAGTCAAGTATGACGACCGTCTGCAGTACTACGAGTCCACCTATCTCGAAACGACGACCTCTGACAAGCGAAATCTCATCATTCAGTCCTTCGTCGCGTGGGAGATCGAGGATCCGACCAAGTTCCACAACAGCGTCGGAAGCCTCGGAAATATCAATACGAATATCGAGGACCAGATCAGAGACGTTCTGAACGGTACCATTGGCGCGTACCCGCTGAATGCGATCGTATCCCTGAAGGAAGAGGAGATCAAGATCGAGGAGATCCAGACGCAGATCTGTGATCGCGTGAGAACCTACTGCTCACAGAATTACGGTGTTTACATAAAGGACGTCAATTTCCTCCGCATTTCGCTTCCCGAAACGAATCTGAAGGATGTTTTTGATCAGATGACGGCTGACAGACAGAAGGAGATCGACTCGATCCTTGCAAATGCAGAGCTAGAGGCGAATAAGATCACCTCGAAGGCAGATGAGGACGCGGCGGCGATAATCGCAGGCGGTGTAACCTCGGCGGCGGATATCAATGCAAAGACCGAAACCGAAGTCGCGCGCATTTATGCTGAGGCGCAGGCAGCAAATCTCGAGCTTTTTAAATTCCTGAAGCAGCTTGATACCTTCGTTGCTTCGATCGGATCGAACACGGT
>JAZSIN010000239.1:0-12952 GCA_045533845.1 Eubacteriales bacterium
TTCGATCACCTTACCGTCCTGCCCGTCAATTACTTCGATATGCATCAGACGGGAGACATCATCAGCCGTATCTCCTATGACGTCGATACCCTCAACACCTCGATCACACACGACCTTCTTCAGGTCGCGACCAGCGCTGTGACCGTAATCGGCTCGCTCGTCTATATGATCCGAATCTCGCCGCTTCTTCTCACCGTATTCCTCATCACGGTTCCCGCGACCATTATCGTTGCACGAATGCGCACGAAAAAGGTGCGGCCCCTCGTGAGAGAACGCTCCAGAAAGCTTGGTGAGCTCAACGGCTACGCCGAGGAGATGCTCTCGGGGCAGAAGACGATCAAGGCGTATAACAGAGAGCGCGTGATCGGTGAGCGCTTCGACCGCCGCAACGTAGACGCGGTGAACGCGTATTACCGCGCCGATTTCGTCGCGACCACGCTCGGTCCCTCCGTGCGCTTTATCAGTAACCTCTCGCTTGCGCTCATCGCAGCGCTCGGAGGTATCTTCTATATGCTCTCGGTTTCGGGACGGGCAGAGGTCGGGACGGTCTTCTGGATCGATCTCGGTATGATCGCGGCGTTCATCCTCTACTCGAAGAAGTTCTCGGGGCCGATCAACGAATTCGCGAACATTCTCGCTGATCTGCAGTCCGCCTGCGCGGCGGCGGAGCGTATCTTCACGCTTCTCGACGAGGAGCCCGAAAGGCTTGACGACGCGGACGCCGTGGAGCTCACGGACGTCGAGGGTGCTGTCAGCCTCAGAAACGTGCGCTTCGGCTACGTGGAGGGGAAGACGATCTTACACGATCTGTCGCTTGACGTCAGCCCTGGCAATCTGATCGCGATCGTCGGTCCGACGGGTGCGGGAAAAACGACGATCATCAATCTTCTGATGCGATTCTACGACGTAAACGGCGGCGAGATTCGCATCGACGGCAAGGAAACGCGCAAGATCACACGCGATTCTCTCAGAAAGGCGTACACGATGGTGCTTCAGGAGACCTGGCTCTTTAACGGCACGATCTACGAAAACATCACCTACGGAAAGGAAAATGCCACGCGCGAGGAGGTCATCCGCGCCGCAAAGGCGGCGAAGGTTCATTCCTTTATCGAGGCGCTTCCGAATGGCTACGATACCGTTCTGTCGGACGACGGCGTGAACATCTCGAAGGGGCAGAAGCAGCTGATCACGATCGCACGCGCGATGCTTTCGGATTCCGAAATGCTCATTCTCGACGAGGCGACGTCGAATGTTGACTCCAGAACCGAAATACAGATCCAGGAGGCAATGTACGAGCTGATGAAGGGGCGTACTTGCTTCGTGATTGCGCACCGTCTTTCGACGATCCGCAATGCCGACACCATTCTCGTTCTGAAGGACGGGGACGTCATCGAGCAGGGCAGTCACGACGAGCTGATGGCACAAAACGGATTTTATAGTTCACTCTACCGTTCGCAGTTTGATTAACGCGCGACGGATCAAAAGGCTTCCATAGATGAGGAATGAAAGGGGTTTGGCTTTATGAAGAATCAATGGCTTCTTCTTTTTAAGATCGGAGTGCTTCTTCTGATCCTGCTTCTGTCCGTGAGCGTCTTCTTTGCTTGCGACAGCGGTACGGAGGACGTGGGAGACGGATCGACGGAGGAATCCTCCACGTCCGCGTCGGGGGAAGAGAGCACTCTGCCTGAGGACAGCTTCGACATCGCGGTGGGCGGCGAATCGCGCTTTACGATCATCGCGCCCGAATTCCCGACCGATGGGGAGCAGAAGGCGTTCCTCAAGCTCCGCAAAGGGATCTCCGAAATGACGGGTGTGTCTCTGCCCTTTACGGACGACTGGATTCGAACGGGAGATTCGCATGACCCCGATACGTACGAGATCCTGATCGGAAAGACCAACTACAGTGAAACCTGGTCGGTCCTGAACGAGACGTCGTACGGAAGCTACTCGATCATGGTGATCGGCAGAAAGATCGTTCTCACGGCGTGGTCGGAAACGGCGCTTGAAGCAGGAGCTGAGGCGCTTCTCAAAATATTCAGCGCGGAGCAGAGCGGGCAGGATCTTTCGGTCCCGATCTCTGCGATCCGTGACACGAAGATGGTCGACCGCACGCTTGACGCGATCCCCGTCGTACCGAACCTCAATATGGATCACATCTACGACGCAAACGGTGCGATCGAGGCGATCTACACGGGTGCGACCCCCGAGCATTTTGACGCGTATATTGCAAAGCTCACGGAAAAGGGGTACACGAAATACGCGCAGAACGAGCGCGGGAACGTAAAGTCTGCGATCTTTACGGACGAAGAGGACTACTCCTTCCATATTTTCTACGAGGGCGGCTTTAAGGAGCTGTGCGTGATGCTCGAAACCTACAATGAAAAGGCCCTCCCCCAAAAGGAAAGCACGTACCAAAGGGTCTGTGAGCCGCTGTTCATGCAGCTTGGCGTGGAGTATCAGTACGGCTCCTCAAAGCCGCAGAACGGTATGTGCTACGTCTGGAGGCTCGAGGACGGTCGCTTCGTTATCCTTGACGGCGGCTTTAGCTATACCCTCGGCGCTACGAATCTTTACACCGCGCTGAAGGAAATGGCACACGATCCCGACGACATCGTGATCGCCGCATGGATCGTCTCGCACTTCCATTCCGACCACGTCGGCACCTTCTTAAAGTTCACGGAAAAATACCTGCAAAAGGCAAAGATCGAATCGGTGATCTACAATCTTCCGACCGAGGAGCAGGCAGCCCTTGGAGGGATGAACGGAAGCAGCTGGGAAAAGATCAGCACGAGACTGAAGAGCGTGAATCCGCGTGTCCGCTTCTTTAAGGCACACCCGGGACACGTCTATCACTTCGCGAACCTGGAGATCGAGGTCCTCTACACGCTCGAAATGTTTGCGCCCGGTGATCTTGACTATTACAATACCTGCTCCCTGATCGTGGACGTGAAGCTTGAGGACTTCAATATGATCATGCTCGGGGATTGCTCCGAGGACGCGGGATCGAATCTCTGCCTGAATTACGGCGAGACGCTTGAAGCCGAGGTCGTGCAGGTCGCGCACCACGGATATGTAGGAGGCTCGACCGCGCTCTACCGAAACATCAATCCGATCTACGTCTTCTGGCCCGCGGGATCGACGCACTATACCAGCTGTGAAAACAAGGTATCAAGCAAGAGTGACAAGGACAGAAACGCGTATTTCTTTATGACGGGAACGCGGATCGATAAGGTCTTTGTTGCACGCGCCACGGTCGTGGTCCTGACGATGCAGGAGGGGATCGGCTTCCTCGACCGCACGATTTATGAGAACATCGACGCATACGTCGACGGCGACGGGGACTATGTGGAGATGGGTTGACCGATCTTTCCCCGAGCCGAACGAAAAGACCGCTCACACCCGAAAAGGGTGTGAGCGGGCTTCATTTATTCTTCGGGTCAGTTCAGTACGAAGCCACGCGCCTTGAGACGCGTGCGGATCTCCTGTACGTCTACCGTTTGGAAGGTGCTTCCATAGTCCTTCGCGACAGCCGCGGCAACGCCTGCGGCTTGTCCGAGCTCGGCGCAGAAGGGCATAATGCGATAGGACGCCTGCGCCTCGTGTGTTGACGAGATGCATCTGCCCGCGACGAGGAGGTTTTCCATTCCCCTCGGAACGAGACAGCGGAAGGGGATCTCGTAGTATTCGCCGTCTGAGAAATAGTAAAGCGTCGTGCCGCTTCCCGTGGGGCTGTGAATGTCGATTTCGTAGTTTGCCGTCGCGATCGCGTCGTCAAAGCGAGCGAGAGATTTGACGTCCTCCTCGGTCAGGGTGTATTCGCCGATTACCTTGCGGCTTTCGCGAATACCGATCTGAAGCGCGGTCGAAAGCACGCGGCTGTTTTTGAAGCAATCGAAATTTTCCTTCAGGAAGGAATGGATCTCATACACCTGCTCTCGCGCTTCGATCTCTCCCGCCGTTACGTCAAAGGGATCGGTCGGGTCGCGCTTTATGACGCGCGTTGTGTTGAAATGCAGAACGCCGTCGTTCAAATTTCCGAAAACGAGAACGTTCTCGCGCGGGTTCTTGATGAGCCCCTTCGCCTGATATTCCTTATAAAGCGGGTTGATCGTTTTGCGGATCTCACGAAAGCGTTCAACTTCAACATTTGCCATACGGAAGCAGAGCGTCATCGGCTGACAAAGCCCGTCGCTCTCGCGTCCGACGACCGACTGACAGCCTGCGAGCATACAAAGCTCGGCGTCACCCGTCGCGTCGATATAACGGTCTGCCGAAAGCGTGAGACGTTTGGATTTTCCGAGCGCCGAGATCGAAATGACACGGGCTTCCTTGCGCACGACGTCGGTCACGACGGTGTCGAAGAGCAGGGAAACGCCGCTTTTTATGCACATTCTGTTCAGGACAAGCTTCAGAAGCTCCTCGTCAAAGTACCGTCCGTCCCGTGTTCCGCCGACCGCCTTTAGTTCGTCGATGATCTCGAGGAAGAGGTCACCCGTCAGATATTTCCTCTCGCCGCTTTCGGGCATTTTCGTATAGTAGCGCATAAAGGGCAGGACGAGCGCGTTCGCTGCCGCACCTCCGAGACAGTTATACCGTTCGATAAGCAAGACGCGGAGTCCACTTCTCGCGCCCTCAATCGCTGCAGAAACGCCTGCGAAGCCACCACCGACGACGATCAGATCATAATGATCCATTTTAAAATACCCTCCTTAATTAAGGCTCACTTTGATGCTGTTATCATTATACAATAGGAGGAGGGAGGTGTCAATACCGACTTACCGTAAATTTTAGAGGAAATTTTTCGCGAGGGGTTGATTTTTTCTGAAATTTGTGATATAATCAATTATCAATACTGTGCTTGTCATGTATTGTTGCAGTTTTCCACTTTTTGTGTCACCTTTCACATACGGCTTTACGAGTTAAATAGGATCTATCGGACACGTTTCCCGCAAATGAAAGGGAAGGAGGAGTTATGTTCACTTATCGGAAATCTTATAAAAAAGCGATCGTCACGACAGCAGTAGTCATCCTCCTCTGTCTTGTTTGCCTTACGGGTGCGACGCTTGCGCTTTTCACGAACGATCTCCGTGACGGTACCATCGGTATTATCACGACGGCGGGAAGCGTTAAGGTCGACATCGTGAATGCAAACGATGGAGAGACTTCGCTCGTCGGTAAGGTCCTTTCCTTCTATACCTCCTCCGAACGCAAGGAGATCCTCTTCGAGCCCGGTGCGACGATCCGTACAGAAGGATTCAAGGTGAAGAATCTCGGAAACGTTCCCGTGAACTTCCGCGTCTTCATCAGCAAGGACGAAACTGTGGTGGATGAAAGCGAGCTCGAGCAGATTATCGGATACGAAAAGCTCACCTACGAGGAGTTCAGCGACGCATTTGATGTCTGGATCACCACCGATCCGGACGATCCCGACAAGCACGTCGAGATGGACGAGTTCGTCGGCAGCCTGAAGCCCGCGGCGAACGAGACCGTCAATGCAGTGACCGATGAAACCTATTACTTAGTCGTCCGAATGAAGGAGGACGCAAACAACGATTTCCAGGGAAAATATTATAAAGGAATCGGCGTGACCGTGTATGCAATACAGGGGAACGCTCAGTTGGGGGAGTAATTCCAAATGAATATGACGGCAAAGAAGATACTGAATATTACAGTAAAGGTATTTACGTGGCTCCTCGTTGCATTTACCGTGTTTATGATGATCTTCACCATCGTAACGGTATCGACTGTCAATAAGAATGACCGTGACATCTTCGGCTATAAGTTCTATATCGTAAGGACCGACTCGATGAGCAAGTCCGATAAGAACGCCCATCTCGACATACATTTCGACGCGGGGGATATCATCTTCGTTAAGGAGCCGAAGAGCGTGTACGCGCTTCAGCCCGGTGAGGTCATCACCTTCGTTTCGATGAACGAGGACAGCTATTTTGAGACGATCACGCATATGATCCGTACTGTCAGAAAGGACAATAACGGAAAGGTGATCGGTTACGTGACCTACGGTACGAACACGGATACTGATGACGAGGCGCTCGTTTCGCCCGATCACATTCTCGGCGTATACAAGGGCAAAATGCCCACCGTCGGCAAATTCTTTGCGTTTGTAAAATCTACACCCGGATATATCGTATGTATCCTTATCCCGTTCCTCCTTCTGATCCTGTATAATGGGGTCAACGTGATCGTTCTGTTCAGAAAGTATAAGAGAGAGCAGACCGAGCTGATGGAGGCTGAGCGTGCCGCGATCGCAGAGGAGCGTAAGCAGAACGAGGAAATGCTTCGTGAGCTTCAGGCCTTGAAGCAGCAGCTGAGTCAACAGAAGAATGAGTCGGGCTCCGATTCGGATGAGAGCAACTCGTAAGCTCGAGCTGAGAGGAAGATGCTTTGAAAAGGCAGAATGTTGAAACAGAAATGATCACCGACGAGGCGCTTATCCGAGCACTCGTCGCCTCGGTAGCAAAGATACTCGTTTGCCTCGTTTGTCTGTTTTCCGCGACCTGGGCGTTCTTTGCAACCCCGACTCCGACTGCCGATGAGGATCTCAAGGCCGAGCTTGCGTGCCTTCTTTCCGTAACGGTTTCGGCTGAGGGCGAGACGGACAGTGAGCGGGTCGATATTCTGACTGCAAGTGTGAGGTCACCGCAAACGAAGTTGCTTCAGAGCGGATCTTATACGGTGACGATGACGCTTCCGCGGGACAGTGCAACGGGGTATCTTGTGATCTCGGTGGGAGATACCGAGTACCGTGCGGAATATATCGAACGGCATGCGGAGGAGGAACCCAGAACAGTCGCGTTTACGCTCACTCTGAATGATTCTGCCGACGTTACCTTCACGCCGCGTCTCGGTGTGTATTCCGCGGTCGAGCCCTCCGTGCGAAACGGAGACACGCTGACGGTCAATTAAAAACAAAACGGCTTTGGGGTTTCCCACAGCCGTTTTTCTTATAATAAGACCCTCGGCAGGCATTTCGCCTGCTGCGAGAAGGTTGTAAGCGCGGGCGGGGAGGAGTGCGCGGGAACGAAAAAAGAACGGGCTGTCTCACTTAGGTGAGACAGCCCGTTGTTTGCACCATACGGGGTCGATCAGAGTGCCGACTGCGTATCGTTCGGGTCACCGTGGAGTGCGAAGTAGTACTCCTGCGACCAGTCGAGTCCGCGGTAGTCTGCGGCACGGTCGTCCTTTTCGATAAAGTCCATCAGAAGATCGAGCATATCCTTCGTCCAGGTGTTCTTGTCGATCTGTGCGGTGGTGAACTTGTTCTGGCTGATCATCTCGAATCCAAAGAGGTCCTTGACCTGCGTCTTTGCGGCGCCGCCTACGACCTCCTCAACGAGGTGTGCGGGGATGAAGAGCACACCGCCACCTGCTCCGAATACGACGTCGCCGGGGAGGCAGATTGCGTTACCGATGCGGGTAGGCGTGTTGTAGCCCGTCATAATGAAGTCACGGATCGGGGTGGGATCGATTCCACGGTAGTACACCTGCGTGTTCTCGACCTTCATCATCTGTTCGGTATCGCGGATACCGCCCCAGATCACGGCACCGCCGTTTTCGTTCTTCGTCTTGTTCTTCAGAGCGGTGGTGAGGTTACCGCCGAGATACGTACCCTTGTAGATCTTATCGTACATATCGATGACGGGTACGTCGTACTCCATCAGATTGTCAACGACCCACTGATTGTAGGTGCCCGTTCTACCTTCCTCGCGGCCCTTGTCCTTTGTGAACTCGTCAAGGTCGGGGCGATAGGGACAGTAGGTGGCGGTGACGGCTCTGCCGATCAGCTTTCTGCCGTCGTTGTGGAGGGTGTGGAGGCGTCCCTCGAACTGGCTCTCGTAGCCCTTGACGAAGATCGGCTTCCATACTTCCTCAAGTGTGAGGGTGCGAAGCGCCTTCAGGTACTTTTCGTCTACCTTCGGACGTCCGTCGGGGAGTCTTTCACCCTTCCACTGGGGGGTGAGTGCAATAATTTCGTCTCTGTCGTTGAAATGCATAGCGTATCTCCTTATATGTTTCGATTTTGTTATCTGAGCGAAAGCCCGCCGTCGATCACGATCTCGCTTCCCGTGATGTAGGAGCCTGCGTCCGAGGCGAGCAGAAGGACTGCCGGGCTGATGTCCTTCGGCGTTCCGAAGCGACCGCAGGGGATCATTCGCTCGACCGCCGCCTTCTTTTCGGGGTCTCTGCAAACGTCGGCGTTGCGGGGCGTTTCGATCGCGCCGGGGGTCACGTTGTTGATCGTGACGCCGAAGGGGGCGAGTGCGGGAGCAAAGTTCTTCACCATCTTGTACTGCGCCGCCTTCGTTGCACCGTAGAGCGAAAGCTCGGGGTGCTGATTGTACTGATTTACGCTTCCGAGCGTGATGATGCGTCCGAAGCCCTTCTTCTGCATCCCCTCCGAATACTTTTGGATCATAAAGTAGGTCGAGCGTACATTGCAGTTCATCTGGATCTCGTAGTCCTCGAAGGAAAACTCGTTCCATTTCCGCTTATACTGGATCGACGCATTGAGGACGAGGATATCGACGTCGCCCGTCTTTTCGTAAAGGCGGTCTTGGGCGTCGGGGAGGAGCAGATCGGTCACGACGGGAATGCTGTTCGGGATCTCTTTGCTCGCATTCCTGCACTTCTCGAAATTCGTTGCGCCGTGTACGTATACGGTCGCACCGTGTTCCGCAAGTGTTCGCGCGATCTCGAAGCCGATGCCTTGCGTAGAGCCCGTGACGAGGGCTCTCTTTCCTGTAAGATCAAACACCGTTCAGAATCTCCTTTATATCGTACTCCTTATTGTGCTCGAAAACAAAGCTGTTCTTTACGCGGCGAACGTATTCGGCGGGATCCTCGGTATTGCTTTCGAACATTCCGTAGTGTGTCGGAACACCGACACGCGGGGAAAGGACCTCGGTGAGACGAGCGGCGTCGTCTACGTTCATGTTTCCAAGCTTGCCGTTGATGCAGATGAACATCACGTCGAGGTCGAACGCCTTGATCTCCTCGAGCTTTTCGCTATACTCGGTGTCGCCCGAGAAGTAAAGCGTGAAATCCCCGTGCCGAACGATGAGTCCGATCGCGGGAACGCTGTGGTCGGCATAGACTGCGGTCAAGGTAAAATCCCCGATCGTTTTCGTCTCACCGAGATCGAAGGGCTCGTAGCGAGTGACGCCGCAGGAGCGGAGCGTCGGCTCGGCGTGCGACGGAGCAAGGAAGAGCATTTTCTTGTCCATCAAGGGGATCGCGTCGATGTCGACGTGGTCGAGGTGATCGTGCGTGCAGATCACGGCATCGCTGCAGAGATCCTCGGGGGAGAAGGGCGCTTTGACCATACGCCCTCTCTTTGCCACCCGATCTACCACGTTCGAGAGGTAGGGATCGATGCAGAGCTCAGTCCTTCCGTCACGGAGCAGGTAGCCGCTCTGACCGAGCCAACGGATCGTAAGACTCATCGTATCAGCTCCATTCACGGTCGTTTGCCCATTCGTTGTCCCACTGCGTGCTGGGCTCCCACTGACCGGGATACTTCGGATGCATATGCTGTGCGATCAGCTCCTCGTTCAGCGATTCGATGCCGAGACCGGGAGTGTTGGGAACCTCTACGAAGCCGTTCTTAAAGAGGGGATTCGCGATGCCGTTTGCAAGATCATTCCACCACGGGATATCGACCGAGTGGAATTCGACCGCGAGTACGTTCTGGATCGCAGCAGCGGTGTGAACAGCCGCCATACAAGCGATCGGGCTTTCCGCCATATGGATCGCCATTGCAACGCCGTACTTCTCGCACATATCACCGAGCTTCTTGGTCTCAAGCGCGCCGCCGATGGTGAGAAGGTCGGGGTGAACGAGCGAAACGCCGTGCTTTTCCATCAGAGGACGGAAGTTCTCTGCGAGGTAGATGTCTTCGCCCGTCGCGAGCGGAACGTTGCAGTTTTCTGCAATGCGGACGTAGTGATCGGTGAGATGCCAAGGCTGAATGTCCTCAAGCCATGCGATGTTGTACTTCTCAAGACGCTTTGCGAACTTGATGCAGTCCTCGATCGCAACGTGACCAAAGTGGTCGATCGCGAGGGGAACCTCGTAGCCGACGACGTCACGAACCTGTCTGACATAGTCCTCGAGCATATCGAGCCCCTTCTCGGTGATGCGGATTCCCGTTGCGTAGTGGGGGATCGTGAAGACCTCATAGTTCTTGCCGAGCATCATATCCATATCGATCGAGCCGCTTTGATGCTGGATCGCCTTCATCGAATACTTCTGCATATCCTCGAGCATACCGAGAGGTGCATTGAGCGTACCGGGCTCGTCGTAGAGAAGCTCGATACCGAGGTCCATCTTGACGAGCGAGAAGCCCATATCGATACGCTTCTGGATCGCCTTACCCATATCGGTACCCGTGTGCTTACCGTCGACGTCGGTATCGCCGTAAACGCGAACCTTGTCACGGAACTTGCCTCCGAGCATCTGATAGAGCGGAACGCCCCAAGCCTTACCTGCGAGGTCCCACAGCGCGATCTCGATGCCGCTGACGCCGCCACCCTGTCTCGAGGGGCCGCCAAACTGCTTGATACGGCGGAAGAGCTTGTCTACGTTGCAGGGGTTCTCACCGATGAGACGCGATTTCAGCATCAGCGCGTAGGTCGCACTCGATGCGTCGCGCACTTCACCGTAGCCGACCAGTCCTTGGTTCGTGTAGATCTTGATCAGCGGGCAGTGCTTCGGAGCACCCGTAATGTTTGCGACGCGAATGTCGGTGATCTTCAGCTCCGACGGATTCGAGCAGCAATTTACATTTTCCTGAATCATTTCATTGATGTTCATAAATGTGCCATTCTCCTTGACAAAATTTTTTTCTATGCTATAATTATAGTAATCGGGTTGAATATAAGCAAGAAGAATATTGTGTTTTTTGTCCACTATTTTACGATGTTAAGGAGAGAGAGAAATGCGGACCCAGGAATATACACTTCTCGAAAACTATAAATTCGGCGGGATTCGCTCCTATCATTCGCTTCTTCTGCCACAGCTTCGCCCGTATAACATCCACCATCACACCGAATGCGAGATCTCGGTTTTTCTGTCGGGTGCGGGTACGTATACTGTCTGTGGCAAGAATTATTCCTTCTCGGCGGGAGACGTTTTCGTCTTCGGGAGCAATGAGGAGCACTGTCTCACCGAGATTACCGAGGATATGGAGCTGCTCAACGTGCAGTTTGAGCCCTATCTTATGTGGGAAAAGCCCGACACGGCAGAGCTCCTCAATCTTTTTACGTCGCGGGGCGAGTCGTTTGAGAACCGAATAAAGGACTCGAGCGGGGAGCTGCGGGCGCTCCTCCTTGCGATCGAGCACGAGCTGTGTGAGAAGCGCGCTTGCTACGCGGTTTCAGCGCGCTGTCACCTGTTCCTGCTTTTGACGCGGATCATACGGGACTACGCTGCGATCGACCTCTCGAATGCGGTCAAGGCATCGGACAGCATCACGCAAAGCTTGCGTCTTGTGATCGATTACATTCAGGAAAATCTCGAAAGCAAGCTAACCCTGAAGGAGCTTGCCGATGTCGCCTGTCTGTCACCCACATATTTTTCTTCGGTTTTCAGAAAATTCAGCGGAATATCTCTATGGGAATATATTTCGATCAAGCGCGTTGAGCGCGCCGTCGAAATGCTGAAGAACGAAAAAATAACCAAGCTCGAGATTGCAGAGCGATGTGGATTTTCAAGCTCGTCGAATTTTTATAAGACCTTCACGGCAGTGACAGGAAAACGACCGAGCGATTTTACAGACTAATAGAAACGGGCAGGATCACGCTGGTGAGATAGCCCGTTTTTGTTTTATAAGACAGAGATCCACGGATGATTCGCGTAGATTTGGTAAAATAATAATACCAAGGAAACCTGAATAGGGGGAGCAAATCATGAAAAAAAGGATTTTCGAATCAACGAAGCTACAGGAATTTGAAGTATATTTAAGAGAGGAGGAGCGGAGCGCTTCGACAGTCGGGAAATATCTGCACGACGTTCGGTGCTTTGCCGCGTTCGTCGGGGACGGGGAGATCGATAAACAAAGCGTGTTGGAATACAAAACGCTGCTTGGAGAGGGCTACGCCGTGTCGAGCGCCAATTCGATGCTCGCGGCGCTGAATGCCTTTTTGCGGTTCTGCGGCTGGCAGGATCTTTGCGTGAAGCGATTCAAAATGCAGCGGCAGACGTATTGCCCCGAGGAAAAGGAGCTGACCCGCTCAGAGTATATTCGGCTGCTTATGGCGGCACGGCGAAAGGGAAACGAGCGGCTCTATCTCATCCTTCAAACGATCTGCGGGAGCGGTATTCGCGTGAGTGAGCTGCAATATATCACGGTCGAAGCGCTGAAAAAGGGCGAGGCGATCGTGAACTGTAAGGGGAAGAACCGACGTATCTTCATCGTTTCCGATTTGAAGAAAAAGCTGCTCCGCTATGTCAAGGAGCAGAAGATCAGTAAAGGTGCAGTATTCGTCACACGCGGAGGCAAGTCTGTCAGCAGGAATTATATATGGAAGGAAATGAAGACCTTGTGCAAGGACGCGAACGTGTCACCGAGTAAGGTCTTTCCGCATAACCTCAGGCACTTGTTCGCGAGAACCTTTTACTCGATCGAAAAGGATATCGCAAAGCTCGCAGATATCCTCGGACACGCGAGCATCAATACGACCCGCATCTATATCGTGACAACGGGCGCAGAGCACAAGCGCAAAATGGAGCATATGCGGCTCATCCTATAAAAAGAAAAGATCCCGACGCATACGCACCGAGACCGAAAGCAACATAACGGGAGTTATGTGATAGACGGAATAAGCATTCAGTGGGGTACACGGTTAAAAAGCGAGGACTTTTTCTGAATCATACATAAATGAAAAAAAGAAAAGCGCGACAAAAGCAACCTTTCGTGGTGTTCCTTTGAAAG
>JAZSIN010000197.1:0-3141 GCA_045533845.1 Eubacteriales bacterium
CTCGATCAAGAACGCCCACATCGGCGTCGGAATGAGAATCACGGGCACCGACGTTACGAAGAACGTCGCAGATATGATCCTTGCAGATGATAACTTTGCAACGATCTTTTCGGCGGTCGGTGAGGGACGCCGCATTTACGCCAACATCCGTAAGTCGATCCAGTTCCTCCTTGCCTCTAACCTCTCCGAGGTGCTGATAATCTTCTTCGCCACCATTATGGCGACCTTCATCCTTCCCTCGGCAGGCATTAAAACCGAAAATCCCGCGATCTTCGCGGCAGTCCATCTTCTTTGGATCAACCTGATCACCGACTGCTTCCCCGCACTTGCGCTCGGTATGGAAAAGCCCGAAAGCAATGTCATGCATCGCAGTCCTCGCGATTCGAAGGAAGGCATCTTCGCAGGCGGTCTCGGCTTTGCGGTCGCATATCAGGGCTTCCTCGTAACCCTCATCACCTTCTCGTCTTACCTTCTCGGACGCTTTTGGCTCGCAGACGCTTACCACGCGGACGCGATCGCGGCAGGCACGTACTCCGCAGAAATGCTCGGCATCTCGATGGCGTTCCTCACGCTCGCAATGTGTGAGATCTGCCATGCCTTCAATATGCGTTCCCTCCACGGCTCGATCTTTGCGATGAAGACGCAAAACCTGTGGCTGTTGGGCGCGGGTGCACTCTCACTGCTTCTCACGACCGTCGTGATCGAGGTTCCCTTCCTCGCCAATGCCTTCAGCCTCGCGCACCTCGATCTGCGCGAGTACGGCATCGCGTTTGGTCTTGCGATCCTCATCATCCCGATCGTAGAGATCATCAAGCTCTTCTCCCGTCTTCTTCATAAAGTGAAATAAATCCTTCGGATAGACGAAGGAAAGCTCCCCGGCATTTTTTCCGGGGAGCTTTTTGTATGGAGAGCACTTTCCTTTTTCACTTGATCTTGTCTTCGATCATTCCTTTTCATTTTTTGATTTGAGTCAAAAAGCAGTTGATTTTATGCAACAAACGTGCTACAATGAATTGTACTACAAATCGCGGGAGAGATCAATATGAAGTTTGAAATCTGTGTGACGGAAGAAAAGAAATACGACGTCATCGTCGTCGGCGCCGGACCTGCAGGTGTTGCGGCGGCGATTTTGGCAGGCAGAAACGGCGCGAAAACGCTCCTCGTCGAAAGCTGTGGACGTGTGGGAGGCATCTCCACCGCGGGAATGATGAGTCATTTTACGGGAAGATGCGGAAGCAAGCTGTATGCCGAAATCCTCGAAAGGGCGGCACAAAAAAACACCTACGAACAGGGCAAGATCAAGGTTCAGATCGACCCTGAGCTTCTTACGCTTACCTATATTGAAATGCTGGAGGAGGCAGGCGTAGAGCTTTTGCTGTATACCACCTTCTGCGACGTTATCATGGACGGAAACACCGTAACAGGTGTCATCTGCCACAACAAGAGCGGCTTTTCCTCTTTCAACGCAAGGGTCATCGTTGACGCGAGCGGTGACGGTGACGTCGCGGCGAAAAGCGGTGCCGAATTCATCAAAGGGCGCGAAAGCGACGGAAAGATGCAGCCTGCAACGCTGATGTTCAAGGTGGGAGGCGTGGATACAAGCCGCGCGGTATTCCCGAAGTCCTTTGAAACGAAGGTTTATACCGAGAAGGGTGAGCTTCAAGCACTCGCACGCGAGAAGCTTCCCCACCCCGCAGGACACGTTCTGCTTTATCCATCTACCATCCCCGGAGTGGTGACCTGCAATATGACGAACGTCACCGATATTGACGGAACGTCCGCCGAGGATCTGACACGGGCTGAGATCGTTTGCCGTAAGCAAATGCCTCTCATCGTAGCTTTTCTGCGCGAATATGCCCCGGGATACGAGAACTGCTATATCATCGGAAGTGCTTCTCTGATCGGCATCCGTGAGACCCGACATTTTAAGGGAGTAAAGACCCTTACCGAGCAGGAGATCTCGGGTGCAGTAGAGCACGATGATTACGTCGTAAGGGATGCTCATTTCAATTTTGATGTCCACAACATTACGGGCGCGGGGCTTGACAAAACAGGCTGTCAGCATCACTTCGTGCAAAAGAAGGGCTATACCATTCCTTACGGATGTATGGTTCCCGAAAGGGTAGATGGACTATTGCTTTCGGGAAGAAACATTTCGGGAACACATATGGCACATTCCAACTATCGGGCGATGCCGATCTGCATCGGCATTGGCGAGGCGTGCGGTGCAGCGGCGGCCTTCTCCGTAAAAAGCGGAAAACGGCTACGGAATATCGACGCTGCCGAAATCCGTCAACTGATGGAAGCAAAAAATATTTAATCTTAAATTTACGGGAAATATAAGCACTGCTATGATCCGGACGGATTCATAGCAGTGCTTCATTTTTGTATCGCACTAATTTTTGCGACCTCTTTTCGACTGTCTGTATTGTGTCGGCGATTGCCCGATTTCCTTTTTGAATACGTGGTTAAAATTAGAAAGCGACTTAAATCCGCATTCCCAAAAAATATCAATAACCGGCTTTTCCGTTGCGAAGAGAAGCAGTTTTGCATAATTCAACTTCAATGTCGTCAAAAAGTCAATATACTTTTTTCCTGTTATAATACGAAACTGTTTGCTGAAATAGGAGGTTGAATATCCGCTCATCTGCGCCATAACCTCGAGAGACGGTGTTTCATTAAAATGCAAAAACAGATACCGCATACACTTATAGATCGGTTCTGTTTCCCCGCTGCTCTCATAGTGAAAATCCATATGTCTAATGATCAATATCAGCAAACATTCGAAGAGATTTTTCGTGTTTATTTCGGAATATTCATCCTCCACATCACTATCCTTCATCAGTAACGATACGAGAAAATCCGCCTGTTCCATATCTTTTTCGGGAAGGTCGAATATGATATTCGTACTGTGGTTAATGAAAGCATTCAAAAGGTTCTTTGATATAATACTGCTGTCAAAGCTTATGTTGATCAGTTCCAGCTTATTTATCGCCGTAACACTGTGAAAGTCTATGGGCGACAAAAAATATACCGTACCCTTTTTCAGAGGATATACGTCTCCATTCAGAGTTTGTTCTCCTTGTCCTCCGACGATAATTTCAATCTCAAAATAATCGTGCATATGCATACTCACGTTTT
>JAZSIN010000135.1:0-2618 GCA_045533845.1 Eubacteriales bacterium
CATCGTTTCAACGAAAAGCGGAACGAGAACAAGTCCCGTCGGCTTATACTTCTGAATATTGGGGAGAACGCGGCGGAGTGAATCATTGATGCAAATGCACATACCGTAGTTCATCCCGGCAAGGTCGACCGCAAGCTCGTAGGTGTGGTGAATGGGAAGCACCGAGAGGATGACGTCGTCGGGCGTGAAGTCCACGCTGAAGATCGCCGCGGTAACGGTCGAGAAAACATTCTTCTGCGAAAGCATAACGCACTTACTCGTACCCGTCGTGCCCGAGGTAAAGAGCATTTCGCACATCGCGTCGTTATCGATCTCTACAGGATATTCGAACGCGCCGTCGTTATCTGTTAGTGCAGCGTAGGAAAGGGTGCGGATCGCAGTTCCCTCCTCCTCCTCACCGTCGAGCGCGATGCGGACGCGAAGCGTCTCGTGCTCCTCGATGCTCGCCTTTTCGGCAAGAGATGCAGAGAAAACGAGCCCCTCTGCCTTTGCGATCGTAAGGAAGTTCGCGATTTCACCTGCGGCAAGCTCCTTATCCATCGGAATGACGACACCGCCCGTAAGGAGGACAGCAAAGTAGGATGCGAACCACTCGGGGCGCGTTTCAGCAAGAAGCGCAATGTGCTTTCCTGCAAGTCCTACCTCCGTGAGACCGATCGCGGTCTTTCTGACGAGGGTGAGGAATTCCGCGTAGGTTATCGTCTCATCCTTGCCGCTCCTCTTAAAGCGGAAGAGCGTTCTGTCTCCGTGCTTTTCGAGAACGCGTACCTCGTCGAGAATGTTCGAAACGGGCGTACAGATACGCTCGGTCTTCTTCGCTCTGATAATGGGATTCTTCGATTTCATCGTGTTTCTTCCTTTCTTGCTGCGGCGCGAGGCGCTCCTCGCACCGAGTGGGATGCCACGCATCGGCGTGACCTTTTGTTTGTTACTTCTCTTTTTCTTTGTCAATCAGACCACAGATGTTGCAGTCGAAGTGCGTCAGCACGCGATAAAAGCACTCAAGCTCCTCGTCGGTGATGTCGCCGCGTACGCTGTCGACTATGGTCGCGAGCATCTCCTGAACCGCATTCAGCACGTCGTTTCCGCGCTCGGTCAGATAGATCCTGCGGCGATACTTCTTCTCGCTCTCCTCGTAGTAAATGTAGTTCTTCTCCTCAAGCTCGCCAAGCATACGGGAAATGAGAGACTTATCTACCCCGCAGGTCTCCGCGAGATCTGCTCCCGTCAGCCCGTTCTTTGCCTGACCAAGTCTGACGAGACAGGTAAGGTGGACCGAACGAAGACCGAACGGCTCCATCTTATCGTTTTTGAGCTTCTGAAGGTCCTTCGCGATCTGCTCGATCGCAATACTGAATGTGGCGTATCTGGTTGCTTTCATAAACAGCGACCGTTCCTTCCTGATTTCTTCCATAATTCCTTTTTCGCGACTACACTCACGAAGATGATTTCTATTATAATAATGATGATAAGCGAAGCCACGATCATAGTTATTATACCGCAAATCCGTTGACTTGTCAACGAGTTTTTCCCTTTGTTCACTTTTTGTTTACAATATCAACCTTATCAGGAAACCCTTTCCACCCTTTTTCGGGGTATTTTTCGCCAAAAACTCGAAAACGGCTTGACCGATCCGCAGTTATGCGGTATACTATAATCACACCATACTATATTGCCGAATGCGTTACGTTAAACCGAAAGGATCTTTTATGAATACGGAATCTGCCCGCACTCGATTTTCTCCGAGTATCATCCTCGTCATACTCGCCGCCGCCCTTGTGATCGTCCTTTCCGGACTATTCGTTTTCCGTTCCCTTCTCAGCGGAAGCGTACTCGATTCGATCGACGCGGGCGACTTCCGCTTCGACCTCTGCGGAAGCGGCTCGCTTTCTCAGATCAAGGTCTACGAGAACGGAACGAAAACGGCGACCGTCCGCACTCCATCGGTCGGGAATGCAGAAGATCACTACGGCGTCACGGTCTCAGATCTGACGCTTGACGGCTACCCCGACCTGCTCGTCGCGGTCAAGAAGCGCGGTGATGCTCCGCTTTGCAACGCGTGGGTCTGGAATCCCGCAACGGGGACCTTCCGCGCACAGGAGTCGTTCGTCGGGATCGAGTCACCCGAATGGAACGAGGAATACGGCTGTCTTACGTCGCATTACGAGGAACGGCGGAAGGTGGGTGAGGACGCGGACGGCGTTTACTATGAGGAAGCCGAGGTCATAGCGGTGTACGCGGCAGTGAACGGCACACTCGTTGAATTTATGCGCTACGAATTCGTGTACTACACGAGAAGCGAGGTCTATGCCGTTCTCGTTTCCCGCTTCGACGAAAAGACGGGCGAGCTCTCCTCCTTCAGTGAGGACGAATGGCTCTCAGGATCCGAGGCGACGGCATTCTCTCTCACGGACTTTGTAGAGGTCGATATGGCGCTCCATAGGGACAGCTACCCGAACGCCGCAAAATAACCACGCCCGTGCGCTTGGGGCACAAAAAATTTACATTCGACAAGAGGATTTTTTCTTAAAATCCTCTTGCTTTTTTTTCGATTTATGGTATACTGATTACAGTATGATATATACGCTTTATTATTCCCAAAAAGGAGGAACGAAAAA
>JAZSIN010000073.1:0-2950 GCA_045533845.1 Eubacteriales bacterium
GATCCGACTTGGGGTGATGAAGCCCGTGAAGGTCGTGATCGACAACTATCCCGAGGGAAAGGTCGAGGACATCGTCGTTGCAAACCACCCGCAGAAGCCCGAGCTCGGCACAAGAACGGTTCCCATGACGAAAGAGATCTACATCGACGCGGACGACTTCGCAGAGGTCCCCCCGCCGAAATTCTTCCGTCTGAAGCCCGACGGCGAAGTCCGTCTGATGGGCGGCTATATCATCAAGTACGCAGGCATCGAGAAGAACGAGGACGGCAGTATCCGCTGTATCCACGCGACCGCCGATCTTGAGACCGGAAACGGAATGCCCGCAGACGGAAGAAAGATCAAGGGTACGATCCATTGGCTTTCCGCAAGTCACGCGGTCCCCGCGTCTCTGATGCTGTATGACCGTCTCTTCAACATCGAAAATACTGCGGACGTTCCCGAGGGAAAGACCTATCTCGACTTCCTGAACGCCGATTCGCTTGAACGGGTCGAGGGCGCGTTCGTCGAGCCCGCACTTGCGGACGCCAAGGCGGGTGAACGCTTCCAATTCGTTCGTGTCGGATACTTCTGCAAGGACACGAAGAACGAGAACTGCTTCAACCGTGTGGTGGGTCTGCGCGACAGCTTCCCGAAGAAGTGAGTGGGAATATTGCAGGGGCTCCGCCCCTGTACCCCGCTAAAGAAGCTTTTTTGAAAAAGCTTCTTTAGAATCTTCAAAAAACTTTTCAGTTGGAGATCTTATATGCTTGACAAGATACTGCCTTATTTACCGTATATTTATATCGGCGCGATCTCGCTTATTTCAATTTTCGTAACGCTTTACGACAAAGCGATCGCGGGATATTCCTACAAGGTCTCCCCGAAGGATAAGAACGGGGGATCGAACAAAAAAGGTCCGAAGCTGCGCGTCCCCGAGGCGTCACTTCTCATCCTCTCGGCACTCGGCGGCTCTGTCGCGATGCTTTTGACAATGCTCCTTGTGCATCACAAGACGAAAAAGGCGAAGTTTATGGTCGGGATCCCCGTTATCCTCGTTCTGCAGGTCGCCGCGATCTCCGCACTTCTCTTCCTGCTCTGATACTACACTTGCTTGAGGTGACCGCCGTGAAAAAACGCATTTTACGTCTTTTCTCCCTGGTTCTCGTACTTCTCATGCTCCCGGTATTTTCCCTCCCCGCATCTGCGGATTCATACGTAAAGGGCGCGAACGGACCGTCCGACTCCTACAAGTCGGGGCCGTACTATGACCGCCTCCTGTCCGTAACGCTCACGGGTGACCAGCGCGCCGACGTTCTCGCCGTCGCGCTTTCTCAGGTCGGCTACCAGGAAAGTAACGCGAGCGGCGAATTCAGCGGAACGGTCGGCGGGTCGAAAAACTTTACCGAATACAACTACAACTTCGGTAAATACAGCGACACGGACGGCTACGGCTACGCGTGGTGCGCGTCCTTCGTCTCCTTCTGCCTCCTGCAAGCACGGTGTCATAATTACACGAAGCTCTCGGATTGGTGCAGAAACCATACGAGCGACGGTAACTACATTTGGAAGGAGCTCGGCTGCTCACCTTGGGCGACACAGCTCCGCAAATTCAACCGCTTTGAAAACTCTGTGCAATATGGCGGCAGCTACGTTCCGCTCCCCGGCGATCTGATCTTCTTTTCGTCAAACGGCTCGGTCGAGTCGCACATCGGACTCGTCCTCTACGTCGACGGCTCGACCGTCTACACGGTAGAGGGCAACACCTCCTCTGCGGCGGGTCTTGAAACGAACGGCGGTGGGGTCTACGTAAAGTCCTACGCGCTGTCGAGCTCCTACATACGCGGCTACGGCATTCTCCCGTACAAATCAAACGCCAAGGCGCGCGAGATCGACTATTCGGGTACACATATCACCCCCGGATTTTACGTCGCAACGACGAACAAGTACGTCTACACCACCGAAAAAGCAACGGAATATACGTGGCTTCTGCCGCGCTACTCAATGTTTGAGGTGACTAAGATCGTAGGCAACGGCCGCGTCAAGGCGACCTGCACGATCAACGGCGAGACCGTCACGGGCTACATTATGAACAACACCGACCGTATCATTCAGCTTACGGCATCCGATGCGTTCAAGCCCTATCAAAATGCGACCGAGCTATGGAATCACAAGGCGTCTATCATCGACGGTGTCCGATTGAACGACGGTACACTTGAGTCAAATCCCGTGCTTTCCGCGCTTACCGTGGGTGATAAGATCGCTCTCCGCGGCTGGATCGGCTATAATTCCCGAAGTGTTTCTTCTGTCGGGTACTGCTTTGACGGCAACACCTCATCGATCCACTGGGACAGCAAGTGGCTCGTATCGACGGAAAGCGCCGTTATAACGGCGGGAGGAAAAACCGCGGCGCGCTATGAAATCAAAGCCGATACCGCTCCTATGTCAAGCGGAGCACATTCGATCACCTATTTCGTAAAGCTCGACGACGGCTCGATCGGTGAGTTGAAAACGATTTCATACAGCGCAAAATCTCTCCCCGCAGTGCCCGACGCGCCGCACGTTTCCGAGGTGACGACCGATTCGGTCACCCTTAAACGCGTTGACGGCTACGAATACCGCATAGACGGCGGCACGTGGCAAGCGAACAACGTTTTCTCGGGACTTGCCGAGGGAACGGCGTACTCCTTCACCTGCCGCATTGCCGAAACCGATACGGCGTATGCAAGCGCGGAAAGTTCCGCAACCGTCGTAACGACCGAGGTCACGCCCGAGACCACAATTCCCGAGCCCGAGACCACAATTCCCGAGCCCGAGACCACAATTCCCGAGCCCGAAACGACGATTTCCGAGCCCGACACCACGATTCCCGAGCCCGAAACGACGGTTCCCGAGCCTGAAACAACTGTACCCGAGCCTGAAACGACAATTCCCGAGCCTGAAACGACGATTCCCGAGCCTGAAACGACGATTC
>JAZSIN010000319.1:0-4129 GCA_045533845.1 Eubacteriales bacterium
CGGTGAGGGTGTTCCGCATCAGCATCACGATCGTCATCGGTCCGACGCCGCCGGGAACGGGCGTGATCTTCGACGCCTTCGGTTCGACCGACGCAAAATCCACGTCGCCCGTGAGCTTACCGTCCGCGCGGCGGTTCATTCCGACGTCGATGACGACGGCGCCCTCCTTCACCATATCTCCCGTCACGAAATCGGCTTTGCCGATCGCGACGACGAGAATATCGGCGTCGAGACATTCCTTCTTCAGATCCTTCGTGCGGCTGTGGCAGACCGTCACCGTTCCGCTCTCGTGCAGAAGGAGCATCGCCATCGGCTTACCGACGATGTTCGAGCGTCCGATCACGACACACTTCTTTCCCGCGACCTCGACGCTTGATCGGTGGAGAAGCTCCATCACGCCCGCAGGGGTGCAGGGGAGGTAGTCGTAATCCCCGATCATAATGCGGCCGACGTTGACGGGATGGAAGGCGTCAACGTCCTTTTTCGGGTCGATGCGGAGAATGATCTCGTTGTCCGACAGGTGCTTCGGTAGCGGAAGCTGAACGAGAATGCCGTGGATTCCGTCGTCGCCGTTGAGGCGGTCGACAAGCGCGTTCAGCTCCTCCTGTGTGGTATTCTCGGGCAATTCATAGACGTCCGAGCGGAAGCCGCATTCCTGTGCCGCCTTATGCTTATTGCGCACGTAGACCTGCGACGCGGGGTTCTCGCCGACGATGATGACGGCGATGCCGGGCTGTACACCCGTTTTTTCGATCAGTTTCGCAGTTTCCTCTGCGATCTCCTTACGGTTCAGCGCCGCGATCTCTTTTCCGTTGATCAGTTCTGCCATTTTTTTACTCCTTTTCTGTGGGTTCGTGGGGTTTTTCCGGTTCGGTGTTTTCCGTGCCTTCGATGCTTTCTGTACTTTCGATGCTTTCCGTGCTTTCTGTGCCTTCGTTCGTTTCGACAGAAGCTGCCACCTCCGCCGCTGCGGTCGCGGGGATCCTCGCCTTTTCACGCGTCAGGATCGGGAAAAGATCCGAAACGGGGCCTCTCTTCCCCTTTACCCACATAACGACGAGCATCGTAAGTGCAAACGCGAAGGAAAGGAAGGCGACGAGCTGAGAGACCCTGATCGGCGTGTCGCCGAGGTAAAGGCTGTCGGTGCGCAGTCCCTCGATCCACATCCGTCCAAAGCCGTACCACGCGATATAGCAGAGTGCGACCTGTCCGTTGTAGCGCTTCCTCTTATAGAAAAGATTCAGAAGCACGAAGCCGAGGACGTTCCAAAGCGACTCGTACAGAAAGGTCGGATGGTAATAATAGGTGACCGAGGCGCTGTCGACGTTCGGCAGAAGACCCATACGGATGAAATAGAGGGGGTTTCCTTCGGCGATCTGATAGCCGTACGCCTCGCCGTTCATAAAGTTCCCCCATCTGCCGATCGCCTGCGCGAGCATAACGCCGGGGGCGACGAGGTCGAGCACCTTCCAAAGGTTCAGCTTCTTTACCTTGCAGACGCCGACGATCGCACAGACCCCCGCAATGAGTCCGCCGTAAATCGCGAGCCCACCCGAGCGGATATTGATGACGTCGAGGAAGCCGTTGAATTCATCGGGCGACATCACGACGTAGTAGAGCCGTGCGCCGAGGATGCCGAAGAGGATGATGAAGATCATAAGGTCAAGGAGATCGTCGACGAGATACCCCTCGTTCCGTCTCGCGCGGAAGCAGCCGTAGAGAAAGGCGACGATGAAGCCCGTCGTGATGATGAGGGCGTACCACATAATGTCGATGCCCTCCCCGATCGGCAGGGTGAAGGCGACGGGGTCTACCTCGAAGGGACCGATCCCGAGCCCGGGAAATGAAATCGTATGCATAAAAAGCTCCATTCTGCCGCAAGGCGGCAAATTCGTTATAGCTCCGCCCGTGAGAGCGGGGAGATCACCGAGAGGGTGAACGCCTCGTCGGGGAATGCGGTGGCGAGGAGTGCCTCTACCTCCTCCCTCGTCACGGTCTGAAGGAGAGAGACGTACTCGAACAGCTCGTAATCCGAGAACAAATAATCGAGCAGCATCTCGGAGATCGTTTTCGTGCTGTCAAAGCTTTTCACCGCCTTCGCGTACAGGACGCGGCGTGCTCGCTCGAACAGCACCCGATCGACGCCCGTCTCCCGCGCAAGGCGGAGCGTCTCCTTGACCTCCGAAAGCACCCGCTTGGGGTCGTCACTCTCGCCTCCGATCTCAAAGAAGGCGTAAAGAGAGGTCGCGCCGTACGCCGAAGCAAGCGTCGGAGAAATGACGCCCTCGTCGAAGAGGCGGTTATAAAGCTCGCTCGAGGTCGAAAAATACATTTCCTTCACGAGCGACATGAGGGCGTCCCGCCGCATCCGTTCTCGGGACGGCAGCGAGACTGCCGCGTGGTCCTTGATCCCGATGAGGAAGACCGGCTTGCCGACGGGCATTTTTTCTTCGATGTACGGCACGCGGACCGCCGCCGTTTCGTTTCTGTTTTCATCGCGTGGGATCACGCGCTTCTCCTCCCGCGGAACGGACGGAAGCACGTCGTCGACCACCCGCATAAGGTCAGGGAGAGAGATCCCGCCCGACACGACGAGTGCCATATTCGACGGGCGGTAAAACGCCTCACAGCACCCGTACAGCACGCGCGGCGTGATCCTTCCGATCGATTCCTCGCTTCCGCAGATCTCGTATCGGATCGCGTTCTCACGGTACATTGCGGAAAGCAGGTTCATAAAGCACCGCTCTACGGGGCTCTCCGCGTTCATACGGATCTCCTCCGCGATGATCCCCTGCTCCTTCTTCACCGTCTCGTCGGTGAAATAAGGGTGCGAGACGAAGGAAAGGAGCGCACTGAGGCATTCCTCCGTTTTCTCGGTCGCGTAGAACAGGTAGGCAGTCTTATCCCACGCGGTGTAGGCGTTGGCGTCTGCGCCGAGCTCGGAGAAGAGCTGAAAGGCGTCGCTTCCGTCCTCCATCTCAAACATCTTGTGCTCAAGGAAATGCGCCGTACCGACGGGGATCACGGTGTCCTCCGCATCCCCCTCGTATCGGTATGCAAGATTCGTAGCGCCAAATCGCACGGCGTAAAGCGCGGAAAGCGTAGAATGCTCCTTCGGAAAAAGATAGACCGAAAGCCCCGAGGGGTGCTTCACGCGGAAATAGTGCTCGCGGAGAAGCGTGCTCTCGTATGTCTCGACAACGGCACGTTCGCCGTTCTTAAAAACGATCGTTTCGCTCATTCCTCCTCCTCCCATTCGCCGTCGCCCGTTCCCGAAAGGAAATAGACACTTGACAGCGATACGCGCTCGGCAAACGCGACAACGTCGTCGCGCGTCACGCGCCCGATCCGCTCGCGCGTCTCCTCGGGCGTTTCCGAAACACCGTAGACGAGTCGGGCAAGGTAGTAGTGCTCGATCGAGGAGGCGCTGTCGTAGAGGCTCGTGTAAAGCGACGAGAGATAGCGCTTCGCGTTTTCGATCTCACCGTCGTCGATCTCTCCCATCCGCAGCCTCTCGATCTCCGTGAGGATCGCCTCCTCGGTCCTTTCGCGGTTCTCTCTCTTTACGCCTGCCGCGATCGAAAGATACCCCTTATACACGTCGAGGACCGACGAGCAGTAGTAGCACAGCGATAATTTTTCGCGCACGTTCGTAAAAAGGCGCGAGGTCGGAGACGAGCCGAGGATCTCGTTGTATACCATCGCGGTATACAGCGCGTCGTCCCCGAGGACAGCGTCCGTCACAAGGGTGAGGACCAGCTTACTCTGCGGAACGGGGAGGGACTCCTCAAGTCTCCGCACCGCCGTAACCGAAGCCGCCCGTTTTTCGGGACGCGCAAAGGGGACGGATCCGTCCGTCACGGCACGTCCGTCCGTGTCCGTAAAGGCGTCGCGGATCAGCTCCGCCATTCGTTCCCCGTCCTGTGACCCGACGTAAAAGAAGCGAAGCGCGGCGTGCTCGAACAGCGCCCTGTACCGCTCCGTCAGGCGCGCGGGCGTCACGGCGTTCACGCCGCTCTCCGTTCCGTAGAAGGACACACCGTGGGGATCGCCGCGGAACGTGAATTCACGGCTTCTCTGCTCCGCGTAGGCGGAGGGGTTGTTCCGTTCGTCCCTGATCGTGTCGCAC
>JAZSIN010000174.1:0-2747 GCA_045533845.1 Eubacteriales bacterium
CACTTCTAACGAGACTGCGCCACCTTTCTATGTAGTCGTAGCCTTACACGAAAAAAAAGGGGGGGGAAGTACAATGGAATCCGATCTTTTTTCCTCTGTCGCAGCTTCTCCCACGGATAAAGAAAAAAACGCGCTGACGGTCTCCGAGCTGAATCAGTACATTCAGATGCTGATCGAAGGGAATTCCGTTCTCAAAAGCGTTTGGGTGAAGGGTGAGATCTCAAACTTCACGAATCACCGGAACGGTCATCTGTATTTTTCACTCAAGGATGAGGACGGCGTAATCCGCGCCGTAATGTTCCGAAGCAATGCCGACCGTCTCGGATTTCTGCCCGAGGATGGCATGAAGGTCCTTCTGCACGGAAGGGTCACGCTGTACGGCAAGGCAGGACAGTATCAAATCAATGCAGACGGAATGCAGCCCGACGGCGTCGGTTCATTATACGTTGCCTTCGAGCAGTTAAAGAAGCGGCTCGAAGCCGAGGGGCTTTTCTCAACGGAACGGAAAAAGCCAATCCCGCGCTACCCGAAAAAAATCGGGATCATCACCTCACCCACGGGTGCCGCGATTCGGGATATGATCGAGATCACGGGACGGAGATTCCCGCTTGCCGAGCTCATCCTTTATCCCGCACTCGTGCAGGGAGTCAGCGCGCCGAATTCTCTCTGTAACGGGCTCCGTTACTTTGAATATGCGAAGGAACACGTAGAGAGCGACGCGGTCGACGTGATCATCATCGGACGCGGCGGCGGAAGCATCGAGGACCTTTGGGGCTTCAATGACGAGCGTCTTGCCCGCACCATCGCCGCATCTACGATCCCCGTGATCTCTGCCGTCGGCCACGAGACCGACTTCACGATAGCAGATTTCGTTGCCGATCTGCGCGCCCCGACTCCCTCGGCCGCCGCAGAGCTTTCGGTTCCCGACGGTAGGCTCCTTTCAAGACAGCTCGGGAATCTCAACAGACACTTTGAAAATCTAATTCTTTCGGAGATCGACCGCAAGCGTTCAAAACTTCAGCTCCTGTCGACCTCAAGAGGACTTTCGAGCCCCTCGCATTCGGTCGAGGAAAAGCGCATGCAGCTTGACCGCATCACAGACCGACTTCTGAATGCAGGGGAACGCAATCTGGAAATCCATCGAAACGAGCTTCGGTACATTGCCGACCATCTTCACGCACTGAATCCCCTTGAGATCCTTTCGAGAGGCTATACGGCGGTCAGCCGCACAGACGGAAGGATCTGCACCTCAGCCTCCGAATTATCTGTCGGAGATCAAATTTCACTACGCTTCAGGGATGGGACTCATCTCGCAAAGATCCTTCCCACTCCGGAGAAGCAATCCGAGTAAAGGAGACACCTTACGATATGCCAACGAAAAAGCAAGCTACCGAACCGACTCAACAGACCGAGCTCACCTTATGCGTTGAAGATGCGATGAAACGTCTTGAAGAGATCGCAGGAAAGCTCGAAAACGGTCAGGCATCGCTTGATGACTCGCTCTCCCTTTATGAAGATGGGATCGCGCTCGTCCGCTACTGTGCAAACAAGCTCGATACAGCAGAGCAGAGGATCCGCACGCTCGACCTTTCGACAGGTCCCGCCTCGTCCGAGCAATTTCATTAAAAAGAAGGAGCTTTCATGAACATCGAAGCTGAGCTCTCTCGCGTTGCAAGTCGGATCAGTGACGGCTTAAAGAATGCTTTTCCTCCGAATGACCCCGATTTTTCGGTTCTTCAGGACGCCGAGCTTTATTCCTTGCTCGCAGGTGGAAAGCGGATCAGACCCTTTCTCGTTCTGAAGTCCTGCTCTTATTTTGGCGGATCGGAGGAGGATGCACTCCCTCTCGCAATTGCGATGGAAATGGTGCAGACCTATTCCTTGATCCACGACGATCTGCCGTCAATGGATAACGACGATCTTCGTCGCGGGAAGCCGACCTGTCACAAGAAATTCGGGGAAGCGACCGCTCTCCTCGCAGGAGATGCCCTCCTTACACGCGCCTTTGAAACGATCGCACGCGCAAGTTCGCTTTCACCCGAAAAGCGGATCCTTGCGGTAGAGATCCTCGCAAGCGCCGCAGGAGACACGGGTATGCTCGCGGGACAAGTCATGGATCTTCTCGCGGAGGAGACCGCCCCCTCTATGGAAACGCTGATCAAGCTTCAAAACCGTAAAACGGGAGCCCTGATCCGTGCTTCCTGCTTACTCGGCGCAGTCGCGGCGGGAATTTATCCGAATGAAAACGATCCGCGCCTCAGTTCGCTCCTCCTCTACGCCGATCGCATCGGTCTCGCTTTTCAAGTGATCGACGACGTGCTCGACAAGGCAGGAAACGAAACACTTCTCGGCAAGACGGTCGGAAGCGACGAAGAGCAAGGCAAGACCACCTTTCTCTCCTTTATGGACGCTGCGGCAGCAGAGCAGTACGCGATCGAATTGACCCAAGCGGCGGTCGATCAAATTTCCTCATATGACACCATGGGATCCTTGACAGCACTGGCATATTATCTATGCAATCGCAAGTATTGACAGATCGATGCGCCATCAGGCGTTTTGTCTCTACTTACGAATTCAAACTATAAAGCAGGAACGGTAAAAAATGAAAATACTAACCGATCTGATACAAAATTACCTTCTGATCAGCGCAGGCGTTTCTTGGTTCGTAGCGCAGATGTGTAAGGTCTTTACAGGCATTTTTCACGAGCGCAATTTCAGCATCGTCAGTCTCTTGACAGGGACGGGCG
>JAZSIN010000275.1:0-2474 GCA_045533845.1 Eubacteriales bacterium
CCGTAGGGTGTATCGTCCACACGGCGATTTTTGTCCTTCGAGTAGTCTCGGATATTGTGGCAGTGTATCTCAATCGCGCCCGCTTTTCTGGCGCGACCGATTATACTTTCCGATAAAACTCCATCAACGAGTCCCGGAAAAAGCGTCATAATATCAAATCGGATCGCCATCAGTCAAACATCCCCGCAATCGGTCTGATATAGATTCCCTCGGAAAGATCAACACGGATCACAAACTCGGGAACTGCGGGCATCATACGCTCGCCTCCCTCGGTCGAAACGGTATAGAGGTCGGACGCTCCCAGATTCGTAACGCTTTTCAAGATTCCGTAGACCCTGCCGCTGTCCACGTCGATCACGGGAAGTCCGATCAGGTCGACGATAAAATGCGCGCCCTCCTCGATCGGGAGATCCTCGCGCGCGGCGTAGACGGTACGGTTTTTCAGAGCGATCGCGTCGTCTAGTGTATCAACGCCCGAAAGAGACATCAAAACAAAGGTCTTCATGATCGAGGCGTGTCGCACCTCCAGGGCACGATAAGTCGCCCCATCCTTCAGATACACCGTGTCGAGATTCTTTAAAACGTCTAGGCTGTCACAGTACGATTCGAGCTTAACGTCTCCGCGGACACCGTGCGTATTGATGATCCTTCCGCACTCCAGATATTCAGCGAGCCTTCTTGATTCCTGCACCGCCAGGTCCTCCTTTTCGGTCTGTTACCGCAATTTATAAATACACAGATACATTATACCATATCTTTTGTGAAAAAGCAATCCTATTTTTCCCGTTCCCTATACTTTTATCGCAGATTTCGTGTCCGAATTGTAATTTTTCGGAAATATTTACGGCTTGTCTATTGCTTTTTTTTGAAAAGTAGTGTATAATACGTTTTGAATTGTGAGAAAACAAAAAAATCCCTATTTTATGGAGGTCTTATGAACGTTATCAATTTTGCACTTTCCTCGGGCGCAAGCGGCGGCGGAAACCTTTGGTTTACGCTGATCCTGATCATCGGTATGATCGCGCTGATGTATTTCTTCGTAATGCGCCCGCAGAAGAAGCAGGAGAAGGAAACACAAAATATGCGTGATTCCCTTCAGGTCGGCGACGAGATCACGACGATCGGCGGTATCATCGGCAAGATCATCAGCATCAAAGAAGAAACCGTCATGATCGAGACCGGCCACGACCGCACGAAGATCCGCATTCTGAAGAGCGCGGTCAGCCGCGTTGACGTCAAGGCTGAGGATTCGCTCGACTAAAGCGATTTCTTCCTCCTAACTGTCATATAAAAAACCACCTTCGCATAGAGTGAAACAAACGGATTTCTCTCTTTACGGAGGTGTTTTTTTATGGATCGTCAACGGCAAAATAAGAGAGCGGACACACGTCGAAGTGCTCGTATCACCGAAAAAAGCCCTCTCGCACGTATTGCGCGCGGCGCCGGGCTCTCTCTTCTCTTCACCTGTCTCTTCTCTTTTCTGCTCCTTCTCACTGCCGCAGGCATATCCTCTGCCTACACGGATCCCGATGCGCTCCTCTTCCCGCTCTCTCTCCTCATCCTCGCGCTTTCTTCGATCCTTTGCGGCATGACCGCAACGCGGCTTTCAAGGGCTGAACCGCTTCCGACGGGACTCTTCTCGGGAGTGCTCTGGGTTCTTTTCACCTTCCTCCTTTCGTTCTTTGTCGGAGACGGCGTAGGGGCACTCCCGTCTGTCTATTCATTCGCTCTCAGGATCCCGCAGCTTCTTCTGGTTCTTCTCGGCGCGTTCATCGCAAAACGCCGCCCGCGAAGGATCTCCCCCCACAGACGGCGTTGATTCGGTTATTTCAGAAACAGATCAAATAGCGGATCAGTCCCAGGCGAGCGGCGTCGTCGGGATCGCCTTTCTCGGGGACGCCATATAGGGTGCGACCTCCTCGCGCCACTTGTTGTAATGCTCGGTCAGTTTGTGTGCTGCCGCCGCCTCCACGCTTTCATACACCTCAAAGAGAACGAACTTCGTCGGATCGTTGTTATCCTGCAGAAGGTCGAAGCGGATATTGCCGGGCTCTTTTCTCGAGCATTCGTGGTTGTAGCTGCTGATCCTCTTGAAGGCTTCGATGCAGTCGGGCTTTACGTCAATGAGTACGATGGTTGCAAGCATTGGATGTACCTGTCCTTTCTTTCAATAGCCGTATCGGCTCAAGGTATTTTCGTTCCGGATCCGGACAACCTCATTATAGCCGTTTTTCTGCTCCTTGTCAAGAGATATTCTATGTGAAATTCGTCCCTTTCGCGTCCTATTCCAAAAGATCGGAAGCGATCTCTCGCAGCGTACTCGGCAAAGCGGCGCCTCGCACGAGGCTTCGGAAGATCCGTTCTGCCTCACCGCGATCGCTCCCGAGCAGGACGGCGTCGGCAGAAGCATACGAACTGTTCACGATCTCAGACGAAGCCATATAAAAGCTTCCGCATTTGATAGAAATGCAATA
>JAZSIN010000035.1:0-12697 GCA_045533845.1 Eubacteriales bacterium
AGGAAGACCTTGTGAGGCTTGAGCGAGTAGCTTACGGTTTCGCCGGCAGATATCTTGTTGTCGGCGTTTATGATCGAACGTACGACAGGATTTACGGAAGCTTCGTGTGTAGATACAACACTAACGTCTCTGCCCATGACCTCAACACCATTGAGATGGCAAACAAGAGGACCGTTGTCGTCAAGCACGAAGCCTTCCGGACGGATTCCGACAGAAACAGGCTGATCGGCTACGCCCGAAACATCAAGGACTGCGGAGTCACCTATGAAAAGCCTTCCCGCCTCTACCCTGCCGTCGAAAACATTTATGGGAGGAGTGCCGAGGAACTTTGCAACAAAGAGGTTCGTCGGATCGTCGTAAACGTCTTGGGGCTTGCCTATCTGCTGAACGATACCAAGCTTCATAACAACGATCATATCGGAAATGCTCATTGCCTCTTCCTGGTCATGCGTGACAAAAATCGTGGTTATGCCGGTTTCCTTCTGAATACGACGGATCTCTTCACGAGTCTGGAGTCTGAGTCTCGCATCGAGATTCGAAAGCGGCTCGTCAAGGAGAAAGACCTTCGGCTCTCTCACGATCGCGCGCCCGAGCGCGACGCGCTGACGCTGTCCGCCCGACATCTCCTTCGGCTTCTTGTCGAGGTAATCGGTGATCCCGAGGATCTCTGCCGCCTCAATAACGCGCCGATGGATCTCTTCGTTCGGTATCCTTCGGATCTTCAGCCCGAACGCCATATTTTCGTAGACCGATATGTGTGGGTAGAGCGCGTAATTCTGAAAGACCATCGCAATATCCCTGTCCTTCGGCTCCATATCGTTGACGAGCATTCCATCAATATAAAGCTCCCCCGAGGTAATATCCTCAAGCCCCGCGATCATACGGAGCGTCGTCGACTTCCCGCACCCCGACGGACCAACAAATACGATAAACTCCTTGTCCCCGATCTCCATCGAAAAGTCGTTCACCGCGCGATTTCCGTTCGGATAGACCTTGCATACGTGCTTCAGACTCAAGCTTGCCATTGTGTTTCCGCCCCTTGCCTTTCGTGTCTTTATGTACGGGCATAGCCCGTTCGCAGTCATCCCTTTACAGCTCCGCCCGTCACACCCGCGACGTAATATTTCTGCAAAAGCAGGAACAAAACCGTTACGGGGACGGCAACGACGACTCCGCCCGCGCAGAAGCGGGTAAAATACGAGGCGATATGCTCTCTGTCGAGGAAGGTAAACATTCCGACCGCAACGTTGTAGCTCGTGCTTTCCCCGAAGGCGATGAGAGACGCGTACATATAGTCTCCCCAAGGCCCCATAAATGCCATTAGCGTCGTGTAGATGATGATCGGCTTCGCGAGCGGCATAATGATTTTATAAAACACCGTCATACGCCCCGCTCCGTCGATCCGCGCCGCCTCATCGAGCGCACGCGGAACGGTATCAAAATACCCCTTTGCGATATAATAGCCCATCCCTGACGAGCCCGTGTAAACAATCATCAGCCCGACGATGCTCTGCGTCAATCCGACGAGCTTCAGGATGAAATACACCGCGATCATCGACATAAAACCGGGGAACATCCCGAGGATCAGGATCAGGTTCATCAGCATTCGCCTTCCGCGAAAGCGCATCCGAGAGAGAGAGTAGCTGACCATCAGGACGAACGCTGTCTGCACGATCGCAACCACAAGGGAAACCACGAAGGTGTTGAGAAACCAACGCGGGAAATCGGTATCCCGAAAGAGGGACACGAAATTCCGAAGCGACCACTCGCGCGGGAGAACGTAATTGACCATTCCCATGGACTCCCCGCGGAAGGCCTGCAAAACAAGATAAACGAAGGGGATAAGCCAGATCACCGAAACGATCACAAGAACGGTATAGACCGCGGCATTCCCCGCCCGCTCGACCCGTTTTTTGCTTCGATATCTCGGTCGTCCTCCCTCATAAGCACCGATATGCGTCATTGGAAATCCTCCTCGTTCTTGACAGACCCCGTATTGTTATAAACGATCAAAGAGAACACCGCGATGACGAGGAACACCATGATGCCGATCACCGCAGCCATCTTGTAGTCGCTCGTCTGCGTCATCGTAAGCTTATAGAGCCACGTGATCAGAAGATCGGTATACCCTGCGGGCGTTTCGTATTCCATCGTCGCGGGCGCACCCGTCGTCAGAAGATAGATAACGTTGAAGTTGTTGACGTTCTGAATAAACGAGGTTATGAGATACGGCGCGGTGACGAACAGCATATACGGAAGCGTGATCTTCATATACACGCGGAAGGGACCCGCGCCGTCGATCCGCGCCGATTCATAAAGATCCTCGGGAATGTTCATAAGGATCCCCGTCGCGATCAGCATCAGGTACGGTACACCGACCCAGATGTTGATGAGAATGACCATCACACGCGCATAGATGCCGAGCGTAAGAAACGGGATCTTTTCCTGTATCCATCCCCACGACAGAAGAAGCCCATTCACGATCCCATCGTCTGCAAACATCCGCGACACGAGAAGAAGGGACACGAACTGCGGTACAGCGATCGTCAGAACGAGAATCGTACGGAAGAGCCTTTTAAAGCGGATTCCCTTCTTGTTGATCATAATTGCGACGATCATCCCGAGGAAATAGTTCGTGAAGGTCGCGAAGAACGCCCACACGAGCGTCCACAGAAGGATCTGCCCGAAGGTGTAGCCGAATTTCTCTCCGCTCACCGCCGTCCCGACGCCAAAAAGCGCCTTGAAGTTGTCGAGCCCGACCCACGAAAACAGCGCCCCCGGCGGGAGATGCTGTGCATCGTAATTCGTGAACGCGATGAGGATCATAAAGACGATCGGCAAAACTGTAAAAATCACGATCCCCGAAAGCGGAAGCGCGAGCAGGGTCTTATAAAACTGCCTGTCCGCAAGTGCCGAAAGATCGTCGCGAAGGTGCGGCAAGGGAATCGACAGCTCCCGTAGCCTCTGCGCCTCGATGCTCGCCCTGCAGCTCCGATACCAGACGTATACGAACAAAAGCACGAAAAAGACGGTAAGGATCCCGTAGAGCAGGATCAACATACTGTTGTCCACGTACCTCGTAAAGCTGAGCCCACTTTCGGGATCGATATAGGTCTCACTCGCCACCCGCCCGAGATGCCTGAGATCAAGAAGATATCGAAACCCGAACAGCACCATATAAACGATGAAGACGATCTGAAAAAGCAGATAGAGAAGACCTCTGAAGATCTGCCCGCGGAGGAGAAGTCCAACACCCATACAAAGGTAGGAGATCCGCGTTTTCGCATCTCCGTCCCGAAAACCGCATAACAGCTCCGAAAACACGAGGGCGATCCGTCTGAGTCGCGCTCCGACCCTCCGAGGCGCCTCCCGAAGTGCAAAAAGCAAACGCTTCGGCAGATCCCGGATCAGCCTCCTCGCGCGGTGGAAAAATCGCTCCATCGGCGTCATTTTCAGATACGCAAGATCTGCCATACGTGCTCCTCCCCTTACGAAACGACGTCCGCCCGCAGGTATTTCGTGAGATCGATCAGCACCTCTTCGAGCTGATCGTCGGTATAGTTGTTATACGTTCCCGCGTTCACCTCGGTGCCGAGCGCCGCCATCTTTGCCCAGAAATTTGCACTGCACTGAGGCTGCGGAGGGGAAAATTCGAGCTGCTCGCGAAGCGCGGTGAGTGCCTCGTCCTTCTGTACCGCCTCGTTCTTCTGCGCGTTTCTGTTGGACGGACCCCAGCCCTTCTCGTTATAGCGGGCGAGCTGCGCGCTTTCACTCGTCAGATACGCGGCAAGCTTATGCGACACGACAACGGCTTCATCGCTCTGCGTGGGATTGACACCCATCAGTTTAAAGCCTGCCCACGAGCTCATCTGCTCCTGACCCTCTGCGGTCGTCATCGTCGGGAGCTTCGCAACGCCGTAATTCTTTCCGAGGTGCTTTTTGATCACCGCCGAATCCCACGTTCCCGAGATCGCCGCGCCCGCAAGTCCGCCGTCAGGATTGAACTGCGATGCAAAGCTGTCGCTCCGTTGGAACGCCCCGCTCTTCACCATATTCACCATCACGCGAAGCGCCTCTACGCCGTCATCCGAATCGAAATCGCAGTTGACCTTCCTGATCTCACCCTTATCGTTCGCCTCGGTCGTGTACGAGCATCCCGAGCCGAAAAAGAAGGAGACCGCGTACCAACCGCTCTGGTTGTCCATATACAGATTCTTCCCCGCCGCCTTACAGTCTCTGAGGATCGCGTCGAGCGTGGAGGGATCCTTTACGACGCTCTTGTCGTAGTAAAGGAAATATCCGTTATCGCTCGTCAAGGGGTACGCGTAAACGGACTCACCGAGCGTGACCGCCTTCACCGAGCCCTCGTCGTTGTTCTTTCTGACGTCCGAGAGATACGTCCCGCCGAGCTTCGCAAGCGCGCCCGCCTGCACGAGTCTGCCAAGCTGATCCTGCGCAAAGGCGTAAACGTCCGCTCCCGACGTAACGTCGGTGAGCATCTGCGTCGCCGTGTCTCCCTCACCCATTGCCGACACCTTGATCGTGTATTTCTCCGCAACGTCGGGGTTCTCCTTCAAAAAAGCATCGCACTGCGTTCTCGTGAAATCGGCGATCTCCTCGGCGACCCAGACAAGGATCTCCTCCTTCCCGCCGCCCCTTCTGCAGGCCGTAAGCGGAAGCACGATCGCAAGAAGCGCAAGAAGCAGAGCCGTCACGCGTTTTATATATCGTTTCATAGCCTTAACCATACCTTTCTTTTCTGCTGTCCCGCATTTCTGCGGGATCTTCGGAGACGTATCTGTGCCTCCGAAAGCAAAAATAGTATTGCCGAATTTCTCGCGATTATTTCACGATTTGATTTTTTCGGGAAACAAAAACAAAAAAGGTCTGCTCCACAAGCGTGTAGCAGACCTGTATTCAGTTGTACCCATCGAAAAGACTTTAAGAAAAATGATCCGCGTTCACTAGCGCCGCTCCTCGGTGATATTCGCGCCGAGGCTGCGTAGCTTGCCCGTGAAATTCAGGTATCCGCGTGCCACGCTCTCCTTCTCGTCGACGACGACCGTCCTTCCGCTCGCCGCAAGTCCCGCAATGATCATCGCCGCCCCCGCGCGGAGGTCGTGCGACTTGACCGTCGCGCCGTGAAGCGCACCCGTGCCGAATATCTTCGCCTCATTCTGGTTGAGGATGATACTCGCTCCCATCTTCTTCAGCTCCTCGGTATATTGAAAGCGCGCCCTGAAGATCTTCTCGGTCACCGTGCTGATCCCACCCGACGCGAGACAGCAAAGCGCGGCGAGCTGAGGTTGCATATCGGTCGGAAAGCCGGGGTAGGGCTCCGAAACGAACGAGGTCGGACCGAGCGGTCCCTTCGCAGAGACTGTCACGCGGTCGGGGCGCACATCAATCGAAACGCCCATTTCCCGAAGCTGCGGGAAAATGCATTCGAGATGCCGCGACACCATATCGCGCACCGTCACGCGTCCACCCGTTGCGGCGGCGGCAACGATGAAGGTCCCCGCCTCGATCATATCGGGGAGGATCCTATATGTACAGCCGTGAAGCTCCTCCACACCCCGTATCGTGATCACGTCGGTCCCCGCACCGCGGATGTCCGCACCGCAGTGATTCAGAAAATTCTGCAGGTCGACGATGTGCGGCTCCTTCGCTGCCCGTCTGATCGTCGTCGTTCCCTCCGCCGTCACGGCAGCAAGGATGCAGTTCACCGTTCCGCCCACCGTGCTCTCGCTGAAAAAGATCTCGGTTCCCTTCAGCTTCCCTGAGGGAACAGTCGCAGTCACGCCGTGCAGTCCCGCGTCCACGACCGCGCCGAGCGCCTCGAAGCAGCGGATGTGTCGATCGATTGGACGGGAATCAAAGCCACATCCACCCGTTCCGCCGAGTCGCGTCTCCTGCGCTCTTCCGAGCTCTGCACCGAGCAGATACAAGGAGCCGCGCATCGTGCTGACAAGCGCGGGATCGGACGTTCCGGGCTTCAGATGGTCGGTCGAGATTGAAAGCGAGCTCGGAGAAAGCCACTCCACCTCAGCGCCCATACGGCGCAAGATCTCGAGCGCCCCCGTAATATCGGTGATCATCGGAATATTTTCAAGAACCGACCGTCCGCGCACAAGCACCGTCGCAAAAATGATCGGAAGCGCGGAATTTTTCATCCCGCTGATATATACGTCGCCCTCGAGCGGCACTCCGCCGTACACCGTGAAATAATTCATAAGATCTTCCTTTCCCGAAAAATCAAGATCGTTCGCTTTAAGACAGAGGCGAGAAAAAGCCCCGTATCCCGCATACCGTCAGTATATGAATGCAGAACCGTCTCCGTGTCTATTCCGCGCCCTCTCCGAGGAGATAGGCGACGGCGAGATCGACGACCATTCCATAGCTCTTCGTGCCCGCCGTTCCCTGCGACTGCAGGTAGGAATTGTTCACAGCGCCCGACACCTTTCCGACCGTTGATTTCCGATAGCGGTCGAAAAACGCGGAATACGCGCGCTGCTCCTCGAGCACGTCCCTTTCGACACGCCCCCGCGCGTCCGAATACAGCGTCCCGTCAGCGCGGTAGAGCGCCGACATCACGTACTCGTACATTCCGACGAGTCCGCTGTAACGGATATACGCGTCATCCGAATTGAGACAGACGAGAAAGGCGACGAAATTCGCCTCGTCCTCCCTCGCGACGCCCCTCTGGTGTGCAAGCTCGTGCGCCGCAGTATAAGGGATCGTGTAGTCGGGAAAATTCACGTTCAGATTCGCTTCCCCCGTGAAGAAGGTGTAAACACCCGTGATATGCGTATAGGACATCGGTTCGCTGAGCGCGACGGGCTTGACCTCGCTGTAAAAGCGATCGATAAAGCCGCATTCCTTCGGCAGCTTACGGTAGGCCATGATCAGCTTATCATTCATCTCACGGTAGCCGTACGGCATCACGGAAAAGCCGTTCTTCAAATAGATCACCGCATCGTTCTCCTCGTTGATCCCCTCGATCAACAGGCACGCGGTGTCGTACAGCTCCTGCGCACTCACATTCCTCCGCAAAAGTCCGAGCTTTTCGTCAAGCGGTCTCGTGGAATATCCGGGTGCAAACGCGAAGACAAAGAGCTGAAAAACGATCAGAAGCACCGAGAGGATCGAGCCACAGTAAAGAAGGGCGTCCTTCAGGGTCTTATTTCGATATCGAATTCCGTAATAGAGGATAAACCCGAACAGAAGCGGTGACGCGATAAGAAGCGTCTCCGCGACCGAAAAGGGGAAAAGATTCGTGAGATACGCGAGGATGCGGCGAAGGAACGCCGACACCGTTTTGTTAAACAGATCGGAAAACGCGGGAATGCAACGAAACAAAAGATAGAAGAGCCCCGCGAGAAGGGTGATCGCAAGCTCAACGAGCAGATAGATCACGGTTCGCCGTTCCCTCGCAGCCATACTGTTTTTTTGTTCTTCGTTCATGTCCCGTCCGTCCTTTCCATTTATTTTTCCCACAGGCGGACCGACTTCTCGTCATATCGGAAGGTCACGCCCGGATACGCCGCATGATCGACGAGAACACACCTCGCGTTCGCCTCTCCGTAAAGCAGAACGAGACGCGTTCCATCCTTCGACGCCATTACGGGATACACAGTATGTCGATTCGGACCGCGCGAGCCGTAAAGGACCACATCCGCCCGCGCCGTCCCGTCAAGCGCATCGGTGTGAAGCGCACTTTCCTCGACCGCCTGCGACAGATAGATCAGCCTTTCCCTGCCCGAAAGGGTAAAAAGAAAGATCGGCTGCTGTGAGCGCTTGATATATTCGGACTGCGATAGCGTGAACGAGATCCCGTCCGCGATCTGCTCACACGCTCCCCGCTCGTAAAAGCGGTAGGAGATCCCGTAGTACGTAAGCCGTTCGACGAGTCCGTCCGCATAAAGCTCCTCCTTTTCGGAGGAAGGAGTCGGCAAGAGGACCTCGCGCACGAGATTCGTCCTGCAGAAGCGCGGAACGGTCGAAAGATGTCGGAAGCGGCACTCGGTAAGGACGAGATGCGACCACTCGGTACAGCCGTTCACACTCGCCTCGGTCTCCGCCGCCCGATAGCCCGTGTAGTACCCCGTGGAAAGATCGACAAGCACCGACGAAGCGCCGTCCGTGACCGTCAGCACCTCCCCACCCGAAACCGACAGCACGCTGACGGGCAGAGCGGGTGACGCCGCCAGGGCGGACAGATGGACCGAAAGGCATACGGCATACAGAATACAAGCAGAGATCGGCGGCAACGCGAACCACCGGAGTCCGATCTCGCGCACCCTCTCCCCTTCCTCGCGTTTTCTCCCACCGATCCACGCCTTGACATCCGCGAAAAAGCGCGGCGGCATACAAAGGAGAAAGAGGGTCGGAAGAAGAAAGACGAGCAGTACCGCTCCGACGAAGGCGTAGGAAAGCGACACCGTCGCTTTGGGCAAAGCTGAGATCTCACGCGCTACGCCGACGATCCACCCTGCAGAGAGGCGAAGGAGCGTCCTTGTGATCCATCCGAAGAGGACGACGCGCCGCAGCGCGAGAAACGCGAGCGACAAAACGAGAAAGGGCGGCATCAGAAAAACGGTCAGAAGATTCGCGACTACGAAAAGCAGCGGGAATTCTCCGCCCGAAAGATACAAAACGGGAAGGACTGAAAAGCTTGCGATGACCGTAACGAGCACCGAAAGCACCCCCGCGTAAAGAAGGCGTCTTACGTAGGAACGAAAGCCCCTGCGCTCAGTTTTCGAAACGTGAAACAGCACATTCACCCGCGGCATCAAAACGATCAGCCCGAGAACCGACGAAAAGGACATCCAAAGCCCGACGCTCGCGACCGCAGACGGATAAACGAGAAGCACGATCGCGACGGCAAAAAACAGCGCCGTCACGGAATCGGACCTCCGCGAGAAGAATCCGAGAAGCGCCGCAAACGCGAGCATCAGCCCCGCCCTGCACGCCGACATCGAAAAGCCCGTGAGCCACAGAAAGCCAAGGATCATCACGAGCGTTAGTACCGAAACGACACGCCGGTGGAGTCCGAGCTTTTTCAAAACGAGTACAGCTCCACCGATCAGGATACTCATATGAAGCCCGCTGAGCGCGAGCAGATGCGCGATCCCCGCACGTCCGAAGTCGCGCGAGATCTCCATCGGAAGTCCGCTCTTGTCGCCGAGCAGAACTGCCGATGCAAGCGCGCCCGCGTCGCCGCCGATCCCCTCGGAAAGAATAAAGGACAGCCTCGTTTGTATCCCTTGCCCGAGTCGTGTCACACGGTCAAAAAACGTGCCCTTAGCCGTCTCTCTTTCGACCGAGATCTCACCGTCCGAGTTCTCCTCATACAAAAATCCGACCGCATATCCGTCTGCCTGTGCGAAGGACGGATACGGGTATATATCCGAAAGCGCACACCCCTTGACCGATGCGGTGATGCAGTCCCCGACCGCATAAGCCCCCACCGAATCAAAGACAAGCACCGCGGGAAACGCCTCCTCGGTACGCGTTCCATCCGAGAAAAGCACCGAGGAAACCTCCACCCTGTACCGCGCATAGCCCGCCGTAGAGGCTTCCCGCTCGCGGATGGTCGCCGTCACCGTGACCGTTTCACCGACGTACTGCTGAAGCGGAAGATAGGACCGGACAAAGAAATCGCCGGAACGCAAAAATCCGATCATAAAAAAGCAGAGCGCGATCGTCCCCGTTACAAATCGGACGCGAAAAAGCGGAACGCGGATCGCAAGAACGATCAACGTAATGACCGCTATCGCGACCGCCGCGAAAAGCGCGATAAAAGCATAAAGGCAGGCGGCTGTATACGTGATCAGTATACCCGAAGCCGTGAGCGCGTAAACCGTAACCGACGAAGCAATCAGCAAAAACAGCGCAAAGGCAAACGGGCGCTTACAAAAAATCCCCATACGTCAAAAAGCGTCTCCTGAAGCAGTCAATCCGATCGATCCTCAGAGCCCGGCATCAGCGCGTTCAGCGCAGAGACGATGTCTGCGGGAAGCGGCGCCTCGACTCGAATCGTCCGCCCATCCATAGGGTGCGGAAAGGAGACCGAGAAGGAATGAAGCGCCTGACGGTCGATCAGCTCCGACCCGTCGCCGTAAAGATCGTCCCCGAGAAGCGGGCACCCAAGGCTTGCAAAATGCACGCGGAGCTGATGAGTCCGTCCCGTGCGAGGATGCGCCCGAACGAGCGTCGCGCAGTCATTCCCCAAAACGGTCTCATACTCCGTCAGCGCATACATAGCGCCCTCCTCGCAAGCGAGGCAGACCCGCCGCGTGATGATGCTCAAATCGGTACGACAGATATACCCCTCGATCTCACCCGACGGAGGCAAAAGCCTTCCCGAAAGGAGCGCGAGATAGGTCTTTTCGATCCGTCTCTCCCGCATCGATTCGTCCAGCCGCGCGGCGGCGATCTTGTTTTTTGCGATCAGCACAGCACCGCTCGTGTTGCGGTCAAGTCGACTCACGGGACGGAAAACGAACGGGATCCCCATTTCGCCATAGTGGTAAACGAGCGCATTCGCAAGCGTATCGTCGAGATGTCCGTGCGACGGATGTGTCGGCATATTCGGAGGCTTGTTCACAACGAGCACGTCGTCGTCCTCGTACAGGATCTCGACGGGAAGGCTTTTGGGGATCACGTGCCCCGACCTTCTGTCCCGATCTGCAAGCGAGAGCACGTCACCCGCGTGAAGCACGCACCGCACCGTCACACGCGTTCCGTTCACTACGATCCCCCTGTCGTCGTTTTTCAGATGGGAAATCATTTTTACGGACAGCCCGAGCGTCGTCTTCAAATAACTGCGGAGCACCGTTCCGTCGTGCTCTTTGCCGATCGTGATCTCCATCTCGCGCTCCTTCCTCGGGTCTTTTATTTATTATAACATATCCCGCATTCCTTTTACAAGTAGCAAATCCGAATTTTTTCAAAATTTCGGATACGCAAAAAGAGCACCCTCCGTAAAAACGGAGCGTGCTCTTGTTTTTTTGTATTACTTCTGGGGGATCTCTTCCATCACAAAGATCTCGAATACGTCGTTCAGCTTCAGATCGGCGTAACGCTCGAGCGTGATACCGCACTCATAGCCCTCACCGACCTCGCGGACGTCGTCCTTGAAGCGGCGGAGTGAGCCGATCTTATCCTCGGCAACGACGACACCGTCACGTACGACGCGGACCTGTGCATTTCTCTGCACCTTACCGCTCTGCACGTACGAGCCCGCAACGTAGCCGACGTTCGGAACGTGAATGAGCTGTCTGATCTCACACTGACCGATGATGTTCTCGCGGAACTTCGGAGCAAGCATGCCCTTCATTGCCGCCTCGACCTCCTCGATGCATTCGTAAATGACACGGTAGGTCCTGATCTCAACGCCGTGACGCTCTGCGGAATCCGCAGCCATACGGTCGGGACGAACGTTGAAGCCGACCACGATCGCGTTCGACGCCGCCGCAAGGGTAACGTCGCCCTCGTTGATCGCACCTGCCGCCGCGTGGATCACGCGAACGTGAACCTCCTCGTTCGACAGCTTTTCAAGCGACTGCTTGACAGCCTCGGCAGAACCGTTGACATCTGCCTTGACAATGATGTTAAGATCCTTAATGCCCTCGGAGATCTGCGAGAAGAGCTCGTTGAGGCTTGCGCGCGCGTTCGCACGGAAGACCTCCTCCTTCGCCTTGTCGCGGCGCTGCTCTGCGAGCGTACGCGCCATTCTCTCATCCTCGACCGCCTGGAAGTCGTCACCCGCGGTCGGAACCTCGGCAAGGCCGATGATCTCGACGGGAACCGACGGACCTGCGGTCTTCAGCGCACGACCCTTATGGTCGGTCATCGCGCGGACACGACCGACTGCCGTACCTGCGATCACGATGTCGCCGCGGTTCAGAGTACCGTTCTGAACGAGCACCGTCGCAACCGGACCGCGTCCTCGGTCGAGCTTCGCCTCGATGATAACGCCCTTCGCACGGCGGTTCGGGTTCGCCTTCAGCTCCTTGATCTCTGCTACGAGCAGGACCGATTCGAGCAGCTCGTCGATGCCCGCACCCGTCTTAGCCGATACGGGAACGCACTGAACATCTCCACCCCATTCCTCGGGAACAAGGTCGTACTTCGTCAGCTCCTGCTTGATATTATCGGGGTTTGCACCCGGCTTATCCATTTTGTTGATCGCGACGACGATGTCGATGTTCGCCGCCTTCGCGTGGTTAATCGCCTCTACGGTCTGGGGCATGATGCCGTCATCCGCCGCAACGACGAGGATCGCAATATCGGTCGACTGTGCGCCTCTTGCGCGCATTGCGGTAAACGCCTCGTGACCGGGGGTGTCGAGGAAGGTGATATCCTGACCCTGTACCTTAACGCGGTATGCACCGATCGCCTGCGTAATGCCGCCTGCCTCGCCCGCCGTTACGCTGGTGTGACGGATGGCGTCGAGCAGAGAGGTCTTACCGTGGTCAACGTGACCCATAACGCACACGACGGGCGCTCTCGTCACGAGCTGATCCTCGGTGTCCTCGTGCTCGTCGAACAGCTTCTCCTCGATCGTAACGACGACCTCCTTCGAAACCGAAACGCCGAATTCAAGCGCAACGAGCTCTGCGGTATCGTAGTCGATGGTCTGGTTGACCGTTGCCATCTGACCGAGCAGCATCAGCTTCTTTACAACCTCGAC
>JAZSIN010000002.1:0-3230 GCA_045533845.1 Eubacteriales bacterium
CGTACAAGGAGGGCTCGGATTACGCGACACTCCTCTCCGGCTTCGAGATCACCGTCAAGGCGCGGGATTTCAAGACCGTTTGCAACACCTTCCACAAGAAGGCAAACACCTACATCGGTGAGGTCTACAAGAAGGCTGAGACCCAACTCGTCGAAAACAAGGTCGACGTTTACGACACCGGTATTTTTGACAGCTCGGACTGCGCGTACGACGGAACAGGTACTGTCGTTGCCGTCCTCGACACCGGTCTCGACTACAACCACACGGCGTTCTCACCGGATAACTTCACCGCCGACCGCTCGAAGCTCGGTATGACCTACGACGAGGTAGCGGCGCTCATCTCAAGCACACGTGCGTCCGCGCTTCACGGCGGACTTACCGCTTCCGACGTCTATCTCAATGACAAGGTCCCCTTCAGCTTCGACTACGCCGACGAGGACCCCGACGTTTACCCCGTTGACAGCGACCACGGCACGCACGTTGCGGGCATCATCGCAGGCAAGGACAAGGTCATCACGGGCGTCGCTCCCAACGCGCAGCTCGTCATCATGAAGACCTTCTCCGACATCAAGGACTCGGCGTTCGCGGGATGGATCCTCTCCGCACTCGAGGACTGCGTCGTCCTCGGTGTTGACGTCATCAATATGTCCCTCGGTACGCCCTGCGGCTTTAGCCGTCAGTCGGATCAGGAGATGCTAAGCGGCGTTTACGATCGCATCCGCGAGCAGGGCATCAGCCTCATCGTCGCGGCATCGAACAACTATAACTCGACCTACGGCTCCGAAAAGAACGGAAACCTCGGTCTTACCTCGAACCCCGATTCGTCAACCGTCGGCTCTCCCTCAACCTTTGAGGGTGCGCTTTCGGTCTCCTCGGTAAGCGGAACGAAGACACCGTACATTCTCTACGGTGAGAAGATCATTTACTTCAACGAATCGACCGACCGCATCGCTGAGGAAAAGAACTTCTTTGCAGAGCTCCTTCCCGAAGGCATCGATTCGCAGACCGTTGAATTCGTGACCATTCCCGGTGTCGGCCGCTCGGCAGACTATACGGGCATCGAGGTCGCCGGTAAGATCGCTCTCGTTGCCCGCGGCTCGACCACCTTTGAGGAAAAGGCGAACACCGCAGAGGCGAAGGGCGCGGCAGGCGTCATCATTTACAACAACGTATCGGGCGACATCAAGATGAACGTGGGTGATATCAAGATCCCCGCCTGCTCGATCAGCCAAGACGACGGCGAGATGCTCGCCGCGCTCGGAACGGGCACTCTGACGATCGCGCGCAGCCAGACCTCGGGTCCCTTCATGTCCGACTTCTCGTCCTGGGGCCCCGGTCCCTCTCTCGAGATCAAGCCCGAGATCACCGCACACGGCGGCTCGATCTACTCGGCAGTTCCCGGTCAGTCCTACGACAAGATCTCGGGAACCTCGATGGCAACGCCGAACATTTCGGGCGTTACTGCACTCCTCCGTCAATACGTGAAGGAGAACTTCCCCGCTGTTTCAAGTGACCCCGTCGGCATAACGGCACTCGTCAACCGCCTGATGATGTCCTCTGCGGATATCCTTCTCGCGAAGAACGGACTTCCCTATTCGGTCCGCAAGCAGGGCGCAGGACTTGCAAATCTTGACAACTGCACGAAGACGACCGCATACATTCTGACCTACGACCGCGTGACGAACGCGGAGATGGATAAATCCAAGATCGAGCTCGGGGACGACCCCGAAAAGATCGGCGTTTACACGCTGACCTTCGCGGTGAAGAATTTCGGCAAGACAGATCTTTCCTACGACATCACGACCCACGTGATGACCGAGGGCGTCAGCGACACCAAGACGAGCCACGGCGACACCACCGTCACCGAGGAGGGCTATATCCTCTCGGGCGCAAAGACTGAGATCACCACGGTCGAGGGCGGCACGCTGAACGGACAAAACGTCACCGTCGCGGCAGGAAAGACCGCTACGATCACGATCACGGTCACCCTCAGCGACGAGGACAAGGACTACCTCGACAAGTCCTTTGAAAACGGCATGTACATCGAAGGCTTCGTCGTCCTCACCGCGACTGCGGGCACCGAGGTCAACCTGAACGTCCCCTACCTCGCCTTCTACGGCGACTGGACCGAGGCTCCGATCTTCGACCTTGACTACTACGAGACCAACAAGGACGAGATCGACAACTCGATCGACCCCGAGGACAAGACGATGGCTGACGCTTACGCGTCCCGTCCGATCGGCGGTCTTTACAGCGACTACGTCAGCTACCTTGGCTCTTACTACTTCATTCAGGATCCCTCGGCAACGCAGATCCCCGCACAGAAGGATCACATCTCGCTGTCAAATCAGCCCGAGGCGATCAACTCCCTGCGCTACGTTTGGGCGGGACTTCTCCGAAACTGCGACAAGGTCGTCGTCACGGTCACGAACGACGTGACGGGCGAGGTCGTCTTCGAGACGGTCGACGAGCAGATCCGCAAGTCTTACAGCGAGGGCGGATCGATCTTCCCCGCAAACGTTGACATTGAGTTCAGCGCGATCGACCACGCCTTGAAGAACAACACCTCTTACACGGTGAAGCTCCGGGCGTACACACCCTACGGCGACGGCGGAGAAGCAAACAACGACCGCAACACGATGGAATTTCCGCTCGTTGCCGACTTCGAGGCGCCGACGATCACCGACTGTGAATTCTACACCGAATACGACAATTCCTCGAAGGAGCTTCGCTACTACGCGAAGATGTCGGTCTACGACAACCACTATGCGATGTGCCTCCAGCCCGGCTACGTTGGTATGGCAGAGGACGGCTCGGGCTATATGCTCTACTCCTTCGATCGGTATCTCACCCCTGTTTACTCGAGCTTCAATTCGACCTCCTACGTGGTCTACGAGTTGACCGATTACATCGACGAGATCCGCAAGGGTGCGATCAACCGTAACACCTTCACCGTCGCGGCGTACGACTACGCCCTGAATACGGCGACCTACGAGATCGAGCTTCCCGACGAATTCCTCGACCTTTGCTTCGCAGATGAGGAGATCGTGATCTCCCCGAACGAGCTCTTTGATCTCGCTCCGCTCGTTTACCCTGCGACCGAATGGCCCGCACTTCTCGACTACTACTGCACGATCCCCGCAACCGGAGAAGTCGCACGCGTCGTGAACAACACCCTTGTCGGCGTTGCTCCCGGTTCGGCACGCGTGATTGCACGCGATCCCGTGTCG
>JAZSIN010000086.1:0-2027 GCA_045533845.1 Eubacteriales bacterium
TTAAAAAGGTTGAGGCTACGGGGATTCCGTATAATACGTATTGGATGGATGCGGGGTGGTATGGCGCGGGTGTACTTCCGTCTATTGACGAGCACGAGGGTGACTGGTCGCAGCACGTGGGCAACTGGGAGGTCAACCGCGTTCGGCACCCCGACCTGCTTCTTGACGTTGCCTCTGCCATTGAGAAGACCGATAAGCAATATCTTCTTTGGTTTGAGCCCGAGCGCGTTCGCCGAGGCGTTCCACTCGTAAAGGAGCACCCCGAGTATCTCATTATTCCCGATGACGAACGGAATCAGAATATTCTCTTTAATCTCGGAAGCGAGGAGGCGTGGCAGTACTGCTTTAATACGCTTGTGGATATCATTGCGCGCCTACGGATATCCGTATACCGTCAGGATTTCAATTTTGCTCCGCTCGGCTATTGGCGTCTTGCGGATGCCCCCGAGCGGATCGGGATCACCGAGATCAAACACATCAACGGTCTCTATCGCCTTTGGGATGCCCTTCTTGTGCGTTTTCCCGGGCTTCTGATCGACAACTGTGCAAGCGGTGGGCGACGGATCGATGTTGAAACTCTGCGCCGCTCGATCCCGATGTGGAGAAGCGATGCACAGTGCCCCGTAGATCCGACTCCCTATATTACGCAGAACCACGCGATGAATTACGGCAGTTGGTTGCCGTACTCCGGAACGGGAACGGGACGGTGTTGGTTTGATACCTATCGCTTCCGCAGTGCGTACGCTCCCATATTCGCAACGGGTTTATTCTATTCGATCGAGGGCAAGATCGACAGAGACGAGAAATCGCTCAAATGGTTATGGAAAATGGTGAAGGAATTTCTTCGCGTTCGTCCCTACCTCTACAAGGACATTTATCCACTGACCTCCCCGAGCGGCTATACGGATACGTGGTGTGCCGTGCAGTACCACGATCCCGATGAGGATGCGGGCGTTCTTCAGGTTTTCAGACGCGAGAAGTCGATGTATCCGACCGCCGACCTTAAGCTCTACGGCCTGTCGCAGGACAAGGAATATATCTTTGAGGACGCCGACGGCGGCACCTTCACGGTCGACGGCAACACGCTCCTCGAAAAGGGCTTGTCTTTGACGATCAAGGAAAAACGAACCGCGAAGGTATATTTCTACAAGGCAAAATAATCATAATAAACAAAAAGAACCCCGACGAGGAGCGATCCTCGTCGGGGATGTTTCTTTATTTAGCTGTGCTTCCTGAAATTACTTCAGTGCTGCCTGAGCTACTGCGAGGCGAGCGATCGGCACACGGAAGGAAGAATCCGACCACGTATCAATTCAGCGTTACGGTAGAAGGGAAGACCTTTGAGATCGACGTTCCGAGAAGCCACTACGATTATTACGAGGTAGGCGACACCTATTATATTTACCGCTATGACGGCGCACTTGGACAGCCGTTTTATCTCTCTTACGCCTACGTGGATTGAGTGCTTCATACGGAAACCCCCGCTCCGGATCAGAGCGGGGGTTTTTAAAAATTCCGTTTTTCATATTGACAAAACGCTTTGAGTGTGATAAAATAATAAGTGATATATAACAAACGAAATTTAAAGGAGGCGGCATATGCCACCCAAGGTAAAGGTTACGAAGGAGGAGATCGTCAAAAAGGCGATCGAGCTCGTCAGAGAGGAGGGCGAAGCCGCCCTCAACGCGCGGAATATTGCCGCGTCACTTTCCTGCTCGACACAGCCGATCTTCTCGAACTTCAAAACGATGGAGGAGCTTCGCGAGGCAGTTCTCAATGCCGCATATCGCCGCTACCTCGATTTTCTCGAAAGAGAGGTAAAAAGCGGGAAGTACCCGCAGTATAAGGCGTTCGGAATGGCGTACGTCCGCTTTGCAAAAGAGGAAAAGGCACTTTTCCGCCTTCTCTTTATGCGTGACAGAACGGGCGAGGATCTGTCGCCGTCAATGGATTTCGAGGAGGCTGTACGAATGATCAGAGAGGCAAACGGCGTGACGGTCGAAACGGCGCGACTGATACACCTCGAA
>JAZSIN010000021.1:0-3111 GCA_045533845.1 Eubacteriales bacterium
GACCGCTTGGCCTCCGACTTGCACCCGCTGAAAAATCAGCGGGTGCTGCTTTATTTATGAAAGACGGGATTATTCGTAAAGCTTGCCCATCTTCTGGAGGCGCTCGTACTTCGCCTTTGCATTTTCCTCAGCCTTCGCGAAGAGTGCCTGTGCTCTCTCGGGGAAGGTCTGTGCAAGACGCGCGTAGCGTGCCTCGTTTGCGATGAATTCCTGATAGTTGCCCGTGGGCTCCTTGGAATCGATCGTGAGCTTGTTGCTTTCGAGGGTCGGGTTGTAACGGAACATATGCCAGTAGCCTGCCTCGACAGCCTTCTTCATCTCGAGCTGGCAGTTCTGCATGCCGCCCTTCTTGATGCCGTGCATCTCGCAGGGAGCGTAGCCGATGTTGAGCGAGGGACCCGGATATGCCTCTGCCTCGGCGAGTGCCTTGAGGTACTGATTCATATCAGCGCCCATAGCAACCTGTGCAACGTAAACGTAGCCGTAGGACATTGCGATCTCCGCAAGGTTCTTCTTGCCGATCGCCTTACCTGCTGCCGCGAACTGTGCAACCTGTCCGATGTTCGAAGCCTTCGACGCCTGACCGCCGGTGTTCGAGTAAACCTCGGTATCGAATACCATGATATTTACATCCTCACCCGATGCGAGCACGTGATCGAGACCGCCGAAGCCGATATCGTATGCCCAGCCGTCGACACCGAAGATCCAGACCGACTTCTTCGAGAGGTACTGCTTGTCTGCGAGGACCTGCTTGACGAGATCGCAGCAGCATCCGCAGTTTTCGAGAGCCGAAACGAGAGCAGCGGTAGCCGCATCGTTCTGCTTGCCGTCGTTATAGGTTGCGAGCCACTGTTCGCCTGCTGCCTTGACATCAGCCTTTTCGGTCTTTGCGATGATCTGTTCGACATAGCCCTTCAGTCTCTCACGGATGGTCTTCTGTGCGAGTGCCATACCGAGACCGTGCTCAGCGTTATCCTCAAAGAGGGAGTTCGCCCAAGCGGGACCCTTGCCGGTCGTGCGGTTTACGGTGTAAGGCGTTGCGGGAGCCGAGCCGCCCCAGATGGGGGAACAGCCGGTCGCGTTCGAGATATACATTCTCTCACCGAAGAGCTGGGTGATGACGCGTGCATAGGAGGTCTCTGCACAGCCTGCGCACGAGCCGGAGAATTCAAGCAGGGGCTGCTTGAACTGGCTGCCCTTAACGGTGTTGTTGACGAGCTCGAGCTTCTCCGAAACCTTTTCAACAGCGTAGCTCCAAGGCTCCTGCTGATCTGCCTGCGTAGCGGCGGGAACCATCTCGAGTGCGGTGCCGAGCTTCGGATTGTTGTTGACGGGGCACGCCTTTACACAAAGGGTACAGCCCATACAGTCTGCGGGAGAGATCGCCATCGAGAACTTGTAGTTCGTCTTGATGATCGGCTTCTCGGTGAACTTGGTTGCTGCGGGAGCCGCTGCAGCCTCCTCCTCAGTCATTGCGACGGGACGGATGCAGGCGTGCGGACATACGAACGCACAGCTGTTACACTGGATACAAGCCTCGGGATTCCACTTCGGAACGAATACGGCAACGCCGCGCTTCTCGTAAGCTGCAGAGCCCTGCGGGAAGGTACCGTCCTCCATACCCTTGAATGCGGATACGGGGAGGCTGTCACCGTTCATCTTGCCGACGGGGGTAACGATCGTGTTGACGAAGCGGACGAGATCCTCTCTCTTACCGGTCGCGGGAGCGTCAGCGGGCGTTTCGCCTGCGTCCTTCCACTCTGCGGGAACCGTTACCTCAACGAGAGCGTCCTTGCCCGCGTCGATCGCCTTGAAGTTCTGCTCAACGACCTCGTCGCCGAACTTCGAGTAGGACTTCTTCGCCATGTACTTCATGTAGTCGATCGCTTCGTCGATCGGCATAACGTTTGCGAGCGAGAAGAATGCGGACTGAAGAATGGTGTTCTTGACCTTCATGTTACCGACCGTCTTTGCGAGGTTGGTCGCATTGATGATGTAGAACTTGAGGTTGTTCTTTGCGATATAGGACTTGACCGATGCGGGAAGCTTATCGGAAAGCTCCTCGGGCGTCCACTGGCAGTCAAGGAGGAAGGTGCCGTTCGGCTTAACGTCCTCAACGATCTTGTAGCCCTTCAGGATGTACGCCACGTTGTGGCAAGCAACGAAGTCTGCCTTCGTGATGTAGTAGGGGGACTTGATGGGCTGATCGCCAAAGCGCAGGTGCGAGATGGTAACGCCGCCCGTCTTCTTCGAGTCGTACTGGAAGTACGCCTGAATGAACTTATCGGTGTGGTCGCCGATGATCTTGATCGAGTTCTTGTTTGCACCGACCGTACCGTCGCCGCCGAGACCCCAGAACTTGCAGGAGATCGAGCCCTTTGCAGCCGTATCGGGAGCGGGCTTCTCTTCAAGGGAGAGGTTCGTGACGTCGTCTACGATACCGATGGTGAAGTTGTGCTTCGGAGCGTCTGCCGAGAGATTCTCGTAAACGGCGAAGATCGACGAGGGGGTGGTGTCCTTCGAGCCGAGACCGTACCGGCCGCCGACAACGGTGATACCCTTACGTCCTACGCTGTCAAGCGCTGCAACGACATCGAGGTAAAGGGGCTCGCCGAGAGAGCCGGGCTCCTTCGTACGGTCGAGGACCGCGATCTTCTTACAGGAAGCGGGAATTGCCTCTGCCAGCTTTTCTGCACAGAAGGGACGGTAGAGGCGGACCTTGATGAGACCGACCTTCTCGCCCTTTGCGAGCATATAGTTGATGACCTCCTCTGCTACGTCGCAGACCGAGCCCATCGCGACGATGACGCGCTCTGCCTCGGGGTGACCGTAGTAGTTGAAGAGCTTATAATCGGTACCGAGCTTCTCGTTTACCTTGTTCATATATTCCTCTACGACTGCGGGAACTGCCTCGTAGTAGGGGTTGCAGGACTCTCTGTGCTGGAAGAAGATGTCGCCGTTCTCTGCGGAGCCGCGAAGAGCGGGAGTCTCGGGGTTAAGAGAGCGGTTACGGAATTCTGCAACAGCATCCCAATCAACCATTTCAGCAAGATCCTTGTAGTCCCAGGACGCAACCTTCTGAATCTAAGTCGGATCGTAGCCAAGTCGTTC
>JAZSIN010000196.1:0-2082 GCA_045533845.1 Eubacteriales bacterium
GGACACGACGTACAGGAGGCAGACGACACGACGATCCCTGGGGACGTAGAGGAAAAGCTCCTTCGCTTCGGACGAGCCGCGATCGCCGTCGCGACGATGCGCGGAAAATCTTATCTCCAGATCGGCTCTGCCTGTATGGGCATTGCAGGCTCGCAGATCGATATCGACTTCTTCGAGGATTACCTCGGAATGCGAGTCGAGTCGGTCGATGAGGTCGAGATCCTCCGCCGTATGACCGAGGAGATCTATGACAAGGAGGAATACGCTCGCGCACTCGCGTGGACAAAACAGAATTGCCCGATCGGTTACGACAAGAACCCGCCCGAATTCCGAAAGTCCGATGCACAAAAGGAAAAGGATCTCGAATTTTCCGTCCTGATGGCAGTCATCATCAAGGATCTGATGAACGGAAACCGAAATCTCCCCGTCGGGCGCGAGGAGGAGGCGGTCGGTCATAACGCGATCGCCGCAGGATTCCAGGGTCAAAGACAGTGGACGGACTTCTATCCGAACTGTGACTTCGGCGAGGCGATTCTCAACACCTCCTTCGACTGGAACGGTGCGCGCGAGCCGTATATTCTCGCGACCGAAAACGATACGCTAAACGGTGTCGGGATGCTGTTTATGAAGCTGCTGACGAACCGCGCGCAGATCTTCGCAGACGTCCGCACCTATTGGTCGGAGGATGCCGTTCGGCGCGTTACGGGCTACGAGCTCTCGGGAAAGGCGAAAGAGGCAGGCGGATTTATTCACCTCATCAACTCGGGCGCGGCGTGTCTCGACGCAAGTTGTTGTGCAAAGGACAAAAACGGCACGCCCACGATGAAGCCGTGGTTTGATATAACCGAGGAGGATCAAAAGGCGATCCTTGAGGCAACTGAATGGGCACCCGCCGATCTCGGCTATTTCCGCGGCGGCGGCTTCTCCTCGCGCTTCGTCACGAAGGCGGAGATCCCCTGCACGATGATGCGACTGAATCTCGTCAAGGGGCTTGGTCCCGTGCTTCAGATCGCGGAGGGCTACACGGTCGCTCTCCCCGACGAGGTGACCGATGTGCTTTGGAAGCGCACCGACTACACCTGGCCCTGCACTTGGTTTGTTCCGCGCTGTGACGGTGTCTCCGGGTCTCCGTTTGAAAACTCCTATGCTGTAATGAATCATTGGGGTGCAAATCACGGTGCGATCAGCTACGGACACGTCGGTGCTGATCTGATCACCCTCGCATCGATGCTCCGTATTCCCGTTTGTATGCACAACGTTCCTGAAAAGGACATTTTCCGTCCCGCCGTTTGGAACGCTTTCGGCAGTGACAAGGAAGGGCAGGACTACCGCGCCTGCGCCGCTTACGGCCCACTTTTTAAGAAATAAAAACGGAAGAGAGGTATCTATTATGTTTTCCGGTATATACAATTCTTTATCGACCTTACATCTGCTCTCGAACGCGAAATCTCGCTCGATCTGTGCCGAAAATCCAACGGGTGAAAAAGGCAAGGGTGGTATGGCGACCGATGGAACCGGCGCACACGCATCAGAGGGTCTCGGTCAGAAATGGAAGGTCAGTCCTTCCTACCACGTACAGCCGGGCGAAACGTTCACGCTCGCAGATATCGAGGGCCCCGGTGCGATCCAGCACATTTGGATGACGATCGGACGGTTCAAGGGTCGGGACTTCTGGAGAAATATGATTCTACGCATCTATTGGGACGATCAGGAGTATCCCTCGGTCGAGGTTCCCGTAGGTGATTTCTTTGCGAACGGATGGAACGAGTACGCACACGTCAATTCCCTCGCAGTTTGCACAAATCCCGCGCGCGGCTTTAACTGCTACTGGACGATGCCCTTCCGTAAGCGTGCACGAATCACGATCGAAAACCGCTTTTTTGAATCTCTCACCGTTTACTATCAGATCGACTACGTTGAAGCCGAGGTTGATGAGGACAGCGCGTATTTCTGCGCCTCCTTCCGCCGCGAAAATCCCGTAACCTATATGCAGGACTACACGATCATAGATGGCATCAAGGGGAAGGGACAGTACGTCGGCACCTATCTTGCCTGGCAGGTCAACAACTGCGGCTGGTGGGG
>JAZSIN010000260.1:0-2262 GCA_045533845.1 Eubacteriales bacterium
AGATCACCGAGATCGGTGCCGTGAAGATCAAGGCTGGTGAGGTGCTTGAACGCTACAACGTGTTCGTGAACCCTGAGACGCCGATCCCCGAGGAGATTGTGCAGCTCACGGGCATTACCGACGAAATGGTGAAGGATGCGGGTACCATCGACAAGGTGCTTCCCGAATTCCTCGCGTTCTGCGGCGACCGACTTCTGATTGCGCACAACGCCGATTTTGATACGGGGTTTATCCGTTACAATGCAAATCAGCTCGGCATTCCGTTTGAAAATCCCTATCTCGATACCGTCGCGCTGTCGCGGTACTTGAATCCCGAACTGAAAAAGCACAAGCTCGATTCGCTTGCTGAGTATTTCGAGCTCGGTAACTTCAACCACCACAGAGCCTGCGACGACGCCGAGATGCTTGCTATGATCTTCTTCAAGATGATGGAGAAGCTCGAAAATCAAGACGTCCATACCTTCGCGGATCTTCAGAATGAGATGAGCACGAAGTCGGACCCCCTGAAGCTGAAGCCCTACCATATGATCATTCTGATCGAAAACGAGGTAGGACGGAAGAATCTCTACCGAATGGTGTCCGAAAGCTATCTTTCGTATTTTAAGCGGAATCCGCGTATTCCGAAGACCCTGCTCGAAAAATATCGCACGGGTCTCATCATCGGTTCTGCCTGCGAGGCGGGAGAGCTCATGCAGGCGATCATCGAGGGTAAGCCTGAATCCGAGATTGAGGAGATCGCGAAATTCTACGATTACCTCGAGATCCAACCGATCTGTAACAACCAATTCCTCATTGATTCGGGCAAGATTGCAGATGAGGAGGGATTGCGCGACCTCAACCGAAGGGTGATCGCGCTCGGCGAGAAGCTTGGAAAGCCTGTATGTGCCACCTGCGACGCGCACTTCCTTGACGATGCGGACGAGCTGTACCGCAAGATCCTTCTAAAGGGTCAGAAGTTTGCGGACGGTGATAAGGATGTGCATCTGTATTTCAGAACAACCGAGGAAATGCTCGAGGAGTTCGCGTATCTCGGCGAGGAAAAGGCGTACGAGGTCGTTGTGAAAAACACGAATCTCATTGCGGACAGGATCGATTACGAAAACATCCGTCCCTTCCCGAAGGGAACGTTTACTCCGAATATGGACGGAGCTGAGGAGGATCTTCAGCGCATCTGCTGGGAAAGAGCCAAGTCAATGTACGGCGATCCGCTTCCCGAGATCGTCTCAAGGCGCCTTGACAAAGAGCTGACCTCAATTATCAAGAACGGCTTTGCCGTCTTGTATATGATCGCGCAGAAGCTCGTGTGGTACAGCGAGAGTCAGGGTTATCTCGTCGGCTCGCGTGGTTCGGTCGGTTCGTCCTTCGTCGCGTCGATGGCAGGCATCTCGGAGGTTAACCCCCTGCCGCCGCACTATTGGTGCCCGAAATGTCAGTATAACGATTTCTCGAATCCGGACGGCGTCGGCTCGGGCTTTGATCTGAAAACGGCGAATTGCCCGCGCTGCGGTACGAAGATGAACAACGACGGACACGATATCCCGTTTGAGACCTTCCTTGGCTTCTACGGCGATAAGTCGCCCGATATCGACCTCAACTTCTCGGGCGAGGTACAGGGGAGAGTCCACAAATACACCGAGGAGCTTTTCGGTGCGGAGAACGTCTTCCGCGCGGGTACGATCGGAGGACTTGCCGATAAGACCGCATACGGCTATGTTGCGAAGTACCTGGAAGAGAAGGGGGTCTCGGTCAACCGTATGGAGATGAACCGCATCATCTCGCATTGTGTCGGCGTCAAGCGTTCGACGGGACAGCACCCCGGCGGCATCGTCGTCGTGCCGAAGGAATACGAGATTTATGATTTCTGCCCGGTCCAGCACCCCGCGGATGACCCGACGTCGAATATCGTCACGACGCATTTTACCTTTGAATATCTCCACGACACGCTTCTGAAGCTCGACGAGCTCGGACATGATATGCCGACCAAGTATAAGTGGATCGAGCGCTTCACGAACACAAGTGTTATGGAGGTCCCGATGAACGACCCCGAGGTATACGAGCTCTTCCTGTCGACGAAGTCGCTCGGAGTTGAGCCCGAGGATATCGATGCGCTTCTCGGTACGTACGGACTTCCCGAGTTCGGTACGCGCTTCGTTATGAAGATGGTCGAGGAGGCGAAGCCCCGCTCCTTTGCAGATCTTTTGCAGATCTCGGGACTTTCGCACGGTACCGACGTGTGGACGAACAATGCACAAGTCGGAGGCC
>JAZSIN010000136.1:0-5077 GCA_045533845.1 Eubacteriales bacterium
TCGTAGCCATGTCGTTCTGTGTGCCAAGGAGTTGCTACTCCAATTTGTCTTCCTAAGACCGCTTGGCCTCCGACTTCTGCGCTTCGATATGTCCGAGTATATGGAGAAGCACAGCGTTTCGAAGCTGATCGGCTCGCCGCCCGGCTACGTCGGATACGGCGAGGGTGGACATCTCACCGAAAGGGTGCGGCGACAGCCCTACTCCGTTCTTCTTTTCGATGAGATCGAGAAGGCGCATCCCGACGTGTTTCATATTCTTCTGCAGGTGCTCGACGACGGCGTTTTGACCGATTCTGAGGGACGTCGGGTGGATTTTCGAAATACTGTTTTGATCTTGACGTCAAACATTGGATCGAGTGTTGTTGAGGATCGCCCGTCCCTCGGCTTCTCCGGTGCGTTGGATCCTATCCGGGAGGATGAGGAAAAGAAACGGTCGTCGCTAACGGCTCTGAAGCACTCCTTTCCTCCCGAGTTTTTGAATCGGATCGACGAGATACTTGTTTTTCGCCGACTCGGAGAAAAGGAGTTTGTCGAGATCTCGGATCTTCTTCTCAAGGACGTGAAAAAGCGGGTAGAGGCACTTGGGATCATAGCGGAGCTTGACGGGAGCGTTTCCGCTGAGATTGTAAAGGCGGGACTCGATCCGCAGTATGGCGCTCGCTCGCTGCGACGGGCAGTAATGCGACTTGTTGAAGATAAGCTTTCGGATGCACTTCTTTCGGGAGAGATCTCGGCGGGTGACGAGATTCGGATCTGTGCGGAGAGAGGCGAGATCCGGATCGAACGAAAAAAGAACGAATAAAGCGCAAAAAGGGGGCGAGTCGGTGACTCACCCCACCTTTTTTTCTCAACTCGCACCAATATGCGAAAAAATGAAATTTTTCGTTCCGAAAAATGCAAATAGTGGAAGCGGAACCTTTAAAAAAATTGATAAATTTCGTGCTCCTTGCGAAGTATCTGCTCAAATCTTAACATAAATCCCTTGACAATCGGTGTCCTCTATGGTATAATACGCTATATACTTATATGTTTTGACACTTGATGTTTTGCAAGTTTTCGATTAAATGATGCACGAAAGGATTGATTGATCGGATGAATTCCAAAACCCTGCTTTATATTGCAAAGCGTATTTTACTCGCTATTTTGACCGTCTGGGTCGTTATTACCGTCACCTTTTTCGTTATGCATTCTGTCCCCGGTGGCCCCTTCCTCGGTGAAAAGGCGATCTCTGCAGAAGCGCAGGCGGCGCTTGAAGCTAAATACGGCCTTGACAAGCCGCTTTTCGAGCAGTACCTTACCTATCTTGAGGATGTCGTGACCGATTTTGACTTCGGTCCCTCCCTGAAGCAGCGCGGACGAAACGTCATCGACATCATTGCGGACGGTATGAAAACCTCCGCGAAGCTAGGTCTTATCGCCGCCTTCGGCGCGCTGATCGTGGGCGTCGTCCTCGGCTCGATCGCGGCGCTTCGCCGTAATAAGATGATCGACCGTATCATCATGGTCATTACGACGGCGTTCGTCTCGATGCCATCGTTTATAATGGGCTCGATTCTACTACTTGTTTTTGCGGTCGCATTCCCCGTGCTTCCCGCAAACGGTGAGACTGCGGCGGGTCTGATCCTTCCGATCATCACGCTCGCGCTTTATCCGACTGCGTACATCACGCGACTAACCCGCTCCTCGATGCTCGATGTCCTCGGACAGGATTACATCCGTACCGCGAAAGCGAAGGGCGTTTCCGCGGGAAAGATCATTTTCGGGCACGCGCTGAAGAATGCGCTCATTCCTGTTATCACCTACTTCGGTCCGATGCTTGCGTATATCGTTACGGGCTCACTCGTCGTTGAGCAGATCTTCGCCGTCCCCGGCATCGGTCGCTCCTTCGTCAACAGTATTACGAACCGAGACTACCCTCTCGTGATGGGAACGACGATCATTCTCGCGGCCCTTATCGTTATTATGAACCTCGTGGGCGATATTCTTTACAAGGTCGTCGACCCGCGCATCAATCTTGATTAAAGGAGGATACGAATATGAAAAACAAGCATTTTACGATGCACGTAGACGTGGACTCCTTCCTTCCCGCTACCGCAGAGGAAAAGGAGTATATGGTGCAGATGCGCCCCTCCTCGACCTTTTTTAAGGATGGCGTGAAGCGTCTGCTTAAGAACAAGATTGCAACCGCGAGCTTTTTCGTGATCGTTTTCCTTGTCCTTATTTGCATTCTTCTCCCGTTGTTCTGGCCGTACGGCTACGACGAAATGCTCGGAATGGGCAAGTATGGAAGAATGGATTCTTCCTATAATAATCTTGCGCCGTTCAAATTGGGAGATACGGAAAAAGAGAAAAAATTTGGATTAGCCAATGTACAGTATATCTTTTTTGCGGACGCTTCCGCTGATTCGGAAGGTCACAAGCTTGCAAAACAACAGGCAGAAGGTGTTTTGAGCGCTTTCCAAACAGGTGAGTCCTCTAAGGAGTCGTTTTCCAAGCTACAGTCTGATCTTCCTTCAAACGCACTCTATTTTTCAACGAATGAAGCTGAGCACCGTGATTTCAACGAAGCGTCGGTTGTTGCAGAATGGGTCTGGGATTCCACATTCGTTATCAACTCACCCAAGCGTACCTCCGGTGATGTTGCTATGATTGAGGATGAAAATAGCGGTTACTACGTTGTCTTTTTTGAAGGCTTTTCCGGAGAAACGGAAATGGTCTTCCCTCACATCTTCGGCACCGACGCGCACGGACGTGATTATCTCATCCGCGTCGTATACGGTATGCGCGTTTCCCTTGCGGTCGGTCTCTTCGCAAGCATCATCGTTCTTATCATCGGTATGCTCGTCGGTTCGATCGCGGGCTACTGCGGCGGAGTCGTCGACCTCATCATCATGCGCGTGGTCGATATTATCTACTCTCTGCCCGATATGCTGATGGTCATTCTTCTCGCCTCGGTTCTGAAGCTTACACTCGGCAAGGCGATCGAGGGTACGGTCCTTGCCTCCCTCGGAAGCAACATTATCAGCCTCTTCGTCGTATTTGCACTTCTCTATTGGGTCTCGATGTCCCGTCTGATCCGCGGTCAGATCCTCTCGCTCCGTGAGCAGGAATATGTGCTCTCCGCCCGTGCTTCGGGTGCAAAGAGCGGCTGGATCATCCGTAAGCACCTCGTTCCGAACTGCATCAGCGTTATCATCATTTCGACCGCTCTGCAGATCCCCAGTGCGATCTTTACCGAAAGCTACCTCTCCTTCCTCGGTCTCGGTGTCAACGCGCCGATGCCCTCGCTCGGGTCTCTTGCATCCGATGCGCTGAACGGTATCTCCTCGTACCCCTACCGACTGATCATCCCTGCAATCGTGATCTCTTTGATCGTGCTTTCGCTCAACCTGTTCGGCGACGGTCTTCGTGACGCGTTCGACCCTAAGCTTAACAGCTAAGAAAGGACGGTAGAATTATGGCATTACTTGAAGTCAGAAATCTGCAGACCTCCTTCTTCACCGATGCAGGTGAGGTTCGCGCCGTAAACGGTATCTCCTTTAATCTTGATAGAGGCAAGGTCCTCGGTATTGTCGGAGAATCGGGATCGGGAAAATCTGTCACCGCCTACTCGATTATGCAGATCCTCGCGTCGACCGCGAAGATCAAAGAGGGCTCCTCCATCAAGCTCGACGGTCGTGAGCTCGTCGGATCGGGCGAAAAGGTGATGAAGACCATTCGCGGCAACAAGGTCTCGATCATTTTCCAGGACCCGATGACCTCGCTGAACCCTACCTACACAGTCGGTCATCAGCTGATGGAGGCGATCATGCTTCACACGCCCCGTAACCGCAAGGAAGCGAGGGAGCGTGCGATCGAAATGCTTCGACTTGTTAATATCAACGAGCCCGAGAAGCGTATGAAGCAGTATCCCTACGAATTTTCCGGCGGTATGCGTCAGCGTATCGTCATCGCGATGGCACTTGCCTGCGAGCCCGATATTCTGATCGCAGATGAGCCGACCACCGCGCTTGATGTTACAATCCAGGCACAGATCCTTGAGCTTATGAGTTCCCTTCAGAAGGAGCTCGGAATGGCGATCATTATGATCACCCACGACCTTGGTGTCGTTGCACAGATGTGCGACGAGGTCATCGTTATGTACGCGGGCTCGATCTGCGAGCAAGGAACGGCGGACGAGATCTTCTACAATCCGAAGCACGAATACACAAAGGGCCTGATGCGCTCGATCCCGACGGTCACGAGTGACGGCTCGCCGCTTCAGCCAATCACGGGTACGCCCATTGACCTCTTAAATATGCCCGCAGGCTGTCCCTTTGCTCCCCGCTGTGACGCGGCGATGAAGATCTGCCTTTCGCACCGTGCAGAGCCGATGGATATCAATTGTGATCACCGTGCTACCTGCTGGATGAACGTAAAGAACGGACTTGAAGACGGCTCGATCGAGCTTGAACAGGACTCCGGATCCGAAGAAAAGGAGGGCGACGACAATGTCTAAGGATCAGAAAAAAGAGCTGACGGCGGACGCCGTAGAGACCGTGTCGAATGCTCCCCTTGTTGAGGTCAGAGATCTGAAGCAGTATTTTAATATCAATGTCGGTGCATTCCGCACGAGACCTCTGAAGGCGGTCGACGGCGTTTCCTTCTCGATCGAGAAGGGTGAGACCTTAGGTCTCGTCGGCGAGTCGGGCTGCGGTAAGACGACGGTCGGACGCACCCTCCTCCACCTCTACAAGCCTACGGGCGGTCAGATCTTCTACCGCGGAAAGGAAGTTGTCACGCAGCGTGACATCAAGGAATTCCGCAAGAAGGCTACGATGGTCTTCCAAGATCCCTATTCCTCACTGAATCCCCGTATGACGGTCTCGGATATCATCGGCGAGCCCCTTGATATTCACAAGATGTATAAGACACAAGAGGAGCGCCGCACGCGTATCCTCGAGCTGATGGAAAACGTTGGTCTGAACAGCGAGCACGCGTCGCGTTACGCACACGAGTTCTCGGGCGGTCAGCGTCAGAGGGTCGGTATCGCCCGCTCTCTGGCGACCAACCCCGACTTCATCGCCTGGGACGGGCC
>JAZSIN010000322.1:0-4377 GCA_045533845.1 Eubacteriales bacterium
GGAAATCGTCGAGGAGTCCGCTGCGGAAGCCGTCGAGGAGCCTATTCAGGAGCTTGTCGAAGAACCGATCGAGGAAATCGTCGAGGAGTCCGCTGAAGAAATCGTTGAGGAACCCATCGAAGAGGCGGCTAAAGAGCCTGCTTCGGAAATCGTCGGGGAAGCGTCGAGGGAGATCCCTCTGCGCGTGACCGCCCCCTTCCGCAGCAGGAAGACCGATCGGGAAAAAGAGGAGCGGCGGATCGATCCCTCGAAGGAAAAGGATCCGTATAGCGTTTACGATTACGATATGGCGCAGGAATTCGGCTATATTCCCGAATCCCGTGAGCGTACCGTTTCACAGGTCAACGAGCTTGAAGGCGCGCGCAGTCACCGCGTCGTCGTCTTTACGAAGCCCGATTCGTCGTCGCCGAGAAAGAGCGGACGGAAATCCCCGCGGTACGGCAAGGCGCTTTTGCGGAAGTCGATCTTCGGGGACGAGCACCGTTCGGGCGGAAGAATAAAGGGGAGAGCCGAGACGAGGACCGCTCACGGCACTACGATCGCTGAACCCGGGCGGATCTCGGAAAGAGAGAACGCGCGGATTCGTGAAAACCCGAAGAAGGAGCGGGACGATTCGCTTCGCCGCGTGATCTTTACGGGTGTGATCGCCGTGATCCTTTGCTTCTGGGAATATCTCCCGCTCCTGCCGGGCGGCTCGTTTTTGCCGATCGGGCTGATCGCGAATACGCAGTATCCGCTTCTGTATATCGGCATCGCGGCGTTTTTACTTACGTTTGATTTTGCCCTTCTCGGGCGCGCGGCGATTCCTGCGCTCTCCGAGCTGATCCGATTCAAATGTACACCGCGCTCGCTGACCGCGTTTTCGGTTTTGCTCGCGTATCTGAACGATATTTTCTCCCTTTTCTTATTGATATTTGAGACCGATGCGGATTACGGAATGTTCCATTTTCCCGCAGCGATCGTTCTCCTTCTGTACGCCGTCGGCGCTTATGCGACGGTATCGCGGAAGATCGACGCGTACGCCGTATTCGGCGCGCCTCGGACGAAGCTCCTTCTGTCACGGGACGAGCTGTCCGAGCATATTCAGAACCGTAACCGCTCGGAGTCCGAGGAGACGAAGCTCCATTGCTTTACCGCCGCGAGCGACGTGCGCGGGATCGAAAGACGGCTGGATGCGGAGGACCGCTACGACGGCTTCCCCGGCTTCAGACGGCTCTTCTTCTTCCTCATTCTGTTCGGCATGACGGCGATGGTGATTTCCGCACTTTGCTCGATCGAGGAGGTCTCCTTTACGGTTCGGCTTTCGGGGGCGGTGAACGCCTTCTTCTGGACGGTATTTCTGTCTCTTCCCATTGCCGTGACCGAGCTTCGTCGCTTTCCGCTTCTTTCGGTTTCGGGAAAAATGAAAAAGAAGGGAACCGCCCTGCTCGGTGACGCCGCCGCGCTTGAATACGCGTCGGTCGGTCGGGTGGCGGTCCGAAGCGAGACCTTTTTCCGTAAGCATCCCTTCTGTCTCGGCGCTTGTATGGGGGATGATCCCGAGCGTATCTCCTACTGTCTTTCGTCGGTTTTGAAGGCGCTCGGAGAGCCCTTCTCGAATGCTGCAAACGGCAGTTATTCGGAAAATGTGAAGCTTCTTGAGATCTCGGAGCAGAGGGTACGCGCATACGTAGACGGAGCACAGGTCGCGCTTCTGCTCGGTGACGATGAGCGGCGAGGATATCGGATCTCCGATCCCGGCGCAGCGCTTCGTGAGTCCGCGTACCGCATACCGCTTTACATCGCGATCGAGGGTGAGACGGTCGGCACTGCCTCGCTCTACGTGCAGAATGACGCTGAATACCCCGCGCTCGTGCGGGCGCTGTACGACCACGGTCTCAGGATCAGCGTTTGCCACTACACCTTTCTCCCGTTTTTGACCGGAAAAACGCTTCAGATCCCCGTTCCCGGTGGGAAGACACGGCGGCTTCCGCTCGTACGGAATCTCGCGGACGATACCGTTGCCGCGCGGCTTCAGAGCAGTGCGATCCGCGACGGCGTTGCGGACAGCGGGATTGCCGCACTAAACGCGCCGCGTGACCTTTGGCTTCCGCTCGTTTATGCGGAGAAGATCACGGCGTACAACCGCTTTGCCGCCGTTCTCGCGTGGCTTTCGGTCGTCCTCGGAGTAGGGCTTTCGATCCTCACGGTGCTCGGTATTCTGCCGCTTTCGGCGTTCCCGATCCTCGTACTCTTCCTTCCGATCGCATTCGGTGCGATTACCTATCTCTTTTCCAATTATTACTTATCCTGAGAGGTGCTTATGAACGAAAAAGCCTCAACGATGAACGGACGAGCGGATGTGACGAACAGCTCGGTCCTGAAATCGGTAACGAAGCCCGGTCGCTATGCGGGCGGTGAATACGGTCAGGTCGTGAAGGACAAGACCGCGGTGAAGGCACGCTTCGCGCTTGCTTTCCCCGACAGCTACGAGATCGGAATGTCGAATCTCGGTGTGCGCATTCTGTACGGCGTACTGAACGAAGAAAAGGACGTATGGTGCGAGCGCGTGTATGCTCCGTGGATTGATATGGAGGACGCGATGCGAAAAAGCGGATCGCTCCTGTCGGCACAGGAAAGCGGCGATCCCGTAAGAGACTTCGATATGCTCGGCTTTTCGATGGCATACGAGATGTGCTACACCAACGTACTGAATATGCTTTCTCTTGCGGGAATTCCGCTCCTCTCCTCCAAGCGAGGCGAGGACGTTCCGATCGTGGTCGGCGGCGGACACTGCACCTTTAACCCCGAGCCGATGGCGGACTTCTTCGACGCCTTTCTGATCGGAGAAGGGGAGGAGGTCATCGTTGAATTCACCCGTCTTTATATCGAAATGAAGGAAAAGGGCACGTACACGCGCGCTTCCTTCCTTCGCCGTGCGGCAAGCACGATCGAGGGTGTTTACGTTCCCTCTCTTTATACCGTTACCTACAACGAGGACGGAACGGTGAGGGCGTACGAGCCGATGGGTGACGACGTGCCGCAAAAGGTAAAGAAGCGGATCGTTCGGGATATGGACTCGGCGTATTTTCCAAGCTACACCATTATGCCGTATATGGAGACCGTGCACGACCGCATCATGCTTGAGGTATTCCGAGGCTGTATCCGTGGCTGTCGCTTCTGTCAGGCGGGTATGGTCTGCCGCCCCGTGCGCGAAAAATCGCCTGAGACATTGAACGCGCAGGCGAAGTGCCTTTACGCGTCGTCGGGCTACGAGGAGATCTCGCTCACGTCCCTTTCGATCAGCGACTACACGGGTATCGTCCCGATGACCGAGCAGCTGCTCGGATGGACGACCGATAATATGGTCAATCTCTCGCTCCCGTCCCTGCGCGTCGACAACTTCCCGAAGGATCTGATGGAAAAGATCACCTCGGTGCGCTCGACCTCTCTGACCTTTGCGCCCGAGGCGGGTACGCAGAGGCTTCGCGACGTCATCAACAAGAACGTCTCGGAGGAGGATCTTATGAAGGCGGTAAACGTCGCGTTTGACGGCGGCAAGACCTCGGTAAAGCTCTACTTTATGGAGGGTCTTCCGACCGAGACCTACACAGATCTCGATGGCATCGCCGAAATGGCGCAGCAGGTCGTTCACGAATACTACCGAAATCCGAACAAGCAGAAGGGACGCTCGCCGTCCGTAACGATCAGCGTTGCGTGCTTCGTGCCGAAGCCCTTCACGCCCTTCCAATGGGAGGCACAGGATACGGTGGAGGTGCTCCGCGACAAGCAGGAGTATCTCAGAACGAGGATCACCGACCGTAAGGTGCGTTACGACCATCACGACGCCTCGACCTCGATGATCGAGGGCGTGCTTGCGCGAGGCGACCGAAAGCTGTGTAGATCGCTTCTCCTTGCGCATGAGCGCGGCTTCCGCTACGACGCGTGGACCGAGCATTTTGACGCCGACAAGTGGGCGGAGGTCTTCCGTGACAGCGGGATCGATCCCGCGTTCTACGCGAATCGCCGCCGCGAAAAGGACGAGGTCCTTCCGTGGGATATCATTGACATCGGTGTGACGAAGGAATTCCTCCACCGTGAGAGAGAAAAGGCGTACGAGGCGGCGACGACGCCGAACTGCGCTGAGAAGTGCAGTGGGTGTGGTGCAAATAAGCTCGGCGGGATCAGTCCCTATTGCCCGGGCTGTCAAATTTTGGATAGGGGCGCGAAAAACGCCGTCGCACCGTCGGAAAAATTCGACGAGCTTGTCAAAAAATTCGATTTTCCGCCCCTTCCGTCCCCGAAAACGATGCGGATCAAGTTCCGTAAGGTGGGAAGCCTTCAGTACATCTCGCACCTTGACCTGCACAGAACCTTTAACCGCGTACTTGTTCGCGC
>JAZSIN010000224.1:0-2197 GCA_045533845.1 Eubacteriales bacterium
TCGGTGAAGGAAGTCCGACGGAATCCTCGATCAATTTGTATACGCTCGTCGACGCGGTCGTAAAGAAGGATGCGGCGGGCGTGATCCTCGCGCACAATCATCCGAGCGGACTGCTTGAGCCGTCGTGCGAAGACTCGATGATAACGCGCAAGATCTACGATTTTTTGAAGCAGCTTTCGATCCCATTGATAGAGCATATCATCGTATCGGGAAATCAGGCGTATCCGATCATTCATTATTCGGGACTTTACGACATTGAAATTCTGGCATCCGATCGATTCGGAGAGGCCTTTGTGCACGAATTCTTTCAGCCGAAAAGGTCCACTTAAAGAAAAAGAGATTACTGCTCACCCCCTGACTCTTACGAAGAGCCGTGGTGTGTAGTAATCTCTTTTTTATATGCTCATCGGAGCGTTTTTGTAAACGCCTCGATTCGCTCAAGCGCCGCTGTGATGTGCTTCAGCGAATACGCGTATGAGATGCGTGCAAAGCCCTCGCCCGACTTGCCGAACGCGGATCCGGGAACGATCGCACACTTGTAGTCATATAGGAGACGCTCGCAAAACGCGTCACTCGAAAGTCCGAATTTCCGAATGTCGGGCCAGATGTAGAATGCTCCCTCGGGCTCGAAGCAATCGATTCCGATGTCGTGAAGTCCGTTGTAGATAAAGCGTCTGCGGCGGTTGTATTCGTTCATCATCTGCTTTACGTCTTCGTCGCAATCGCGCAGTGCGGTGATCGCGGCAAGCTGTGACGTGGTCGGCGCGCACATAATCGCGTACTGATGCAACTTCAGGATTTGACGAAGGATCGGCGCGGGCGCACAGGCGTAGCCGAGACGCCATCCCGTCATTGCATACGCCTTCGAAAAGCCGCTGACGAGGATCGTCCGTTCCTTCATTCCGGGGAGAGAAGCGATTGACGTGTGTGTGCGGCCATAGGTCATTTCAGCGTAGATCTCATCCGAAAGAACGAGAATATTCGTTCCGTCGAGCACCGCCGCGATCTTTTCGAGGTCCTCGCGCGTCATAATCGCGCCCGTCGGATTGTTCGGGTAGGCGAGCACGAGCATTTTCGTTCTCGGGGTGATCGCCGCCTTCAGCTCCTCTGCGGTGAGCTTGAAATTGTTTTCGATCTTCGTATCGATGATCACGGGAACAGCGCCCGCCATTTTCGCGAGGGGCTCATAGCATACGAAGCAGGGCTCGGGAATGATGATCTCGTCGCCCGAGTTGATGCAGGCGCGGATCGCCATATCGATCGCCTCGCTTCCGCCTACGGTTACGACGATCTCGGACGCGGGATCGTATTTCGTGTCGAATCTGCGGTCTAGGTAATTTGAGATCTCTTTACGGAGCGCGAGATCTCCCGCATTTGCGGTATAGTAGGTCTTGCCTCTTTCGAGCGATTCGATGCCCGCCTCGCGGATGCTCCACGGCGTGATAAAGTCGGGCTGTCCGACCGTCAGGGCGATCATCTCGCTGTCGTTCAACTCGGAGAGGAGGTCGAAAAATTTTCGGATCCCGGATGGCTTCAGCTCAGTCGCCTGCTTTGATAAGAGAGTAGAATAGTCGAGCATGATCAGTTGCAGTTTCCTCTCTCGTCTGTCTCGGGGACGCCGTATACGACACCCTTATCCTTGTACTTCTTGAGAACGAAGTGGGTAGCAGTGCCCGTGATGGATTCGATCGTGGAGAGCTTGCGCGCAACAAAGAACGCGACCTCCTTCATCGTCTTTCCTTCAATGAGGACGCAAAGATCGTAGCCGCCCGACATCAGGTAAAGGCTCTTGACCTCGGGGTAGTTGTTGATCTTTTCCGCGATACGGTCAAAGCCGCTGTCGCGCTGGGGAACGAGCTTTACCTCGATGAGAGCGGTCACGTATTCGCGATCGGTCTTGTCCCAATCGATGAGGGTCTTGTATCCGAGGATCACGCCGTTTTCCTCGTAGGTGCGGATCATTTTTTTGATATCACCCTCCTCCTTTTCGAGCATCGTGGAGAGCTGTTTCGGGGTAAGGGAGGCGTCGTCCTCAAGTAATTTCAGAAGCATATCCATAATGCGTGTCACCTTTCGTTTTCTTTATCTTTTAGGTTATTTGTTTCGCTTTCGTATGATATTTTCGTACGTAAGACCGTATCGCTCGGCAATATCGCGAGCGTAGCTCTTTCCGTCAGGCTTTGCACGATAGATCTTG
>JAZSIN010000190.1:0-2489 GCA_045533845.1 Eubacteriales bacterium
AAAGATCGATCCCGACTACGTTCCCGCAGAGGCTGAGCACAAGCAGGTCTACGGCATCACGTTTGTGCAGGGCAGAAACAATTTTGAGATCAACCGAGAGCTTCTCTCGAACATTGTAACCGCGAACAAGGAGCTCCCTGAGGAAGCACAGCGCGACCTCGTGATCGCACTCATCACGCTGAAGTACACGCAGTCGAACTCGGTCTGCTATGCAGTCGGCGGTCAGGCGATCGGCGTCGGCGCAGGTCAGCAGTCGCGCGTGCACTGCACGAGACTTGCAGGATCGAAGGCAGACACCTGGTTCCTCCGCCAGCACGACAAGGTCTTGAATCTCCCCTTCCTCGACACGCTCGGCAGACCCGACCGTGACAACGTCATCGACGGCTACATCAATAAAAACGAAGAGGATGTCACGGCAGACGGCAATTGGCAGAAATACTTTAAGGAGCAGCCTGCCCCCTTCACCGACGAGGAGCAGAGAGCATACCTTGACACGATCACGGGCGTTTCGCTTGGCTCTGACGCCTTCTTCCCCTTCGCGGACAACATTGAGCGCGCAAAGAAGAGTGGCGTTTCCTACATCGCACAGCCCGGTGGCTCGATCCGTGACGATCTCGTCATCGAGACCTGCGACCGCTACGGTATGGCAATGGCATTCACCGGAATGCGCCTCTTCCACCACTAATCACCTGCGAGAGGGGTATCACTACTATGACAAAGAAAACGATTCTGGTCGTCGGTGGCGGCGGCCGTGAGCATACGATCATCCGTAAGCTGAAGCAGGCGAAGGACGTCGGAACGATCTACGCCCTTCCCGGAAACGGCGGAATCGCGGCTGACGCGATCTGCGTTCCGACCGGCGCGAAGGATCTCGACGGGATCGAGGCGTTCGCGAAGGAAAACGCAATCGACTTTGCTGTCGTCGCCCCCGACGATCCGCTGGTGCTCGGCGCGGTCGACCGACTTGAAGCGCTCGGCATTCCCTGCTTCGGTCCTCGCGCAAATGCGGCGATCATTGAGGGAAGCAAGGTCTTCTCGAAGAACCTGATGAAGAAGGACGGCATTCCGACCGCGACCTACGAGGTGTTTGAAAACGCCTCGGACGCGATCGAATACCTGAAGACCGCTCCGATCCCGACTGTCATCAAGGCGGACGGCCTCGCGCTCGGCAAGGGCGTTATCATCGCAGAAACGAGAGAAGCGGCGTTTGACGCCATCCGCTCGATGATGGAGGACAAGGTCTTCGGCACAAGCGGCTCGCGCGTTGTGATCGAGGAATTCCTCGAGGGGCCTGAGGTCTCGGTGCTCGCATTCACCGACGGTGAATGCGTAAAGCCGATGGTGTCCTCGATGGACCACAAGCGCGCAAAGGACGGCGACAAGGGTCTCAACACGGGCGGAATGGGCACGATCGCCCCGAATCCCTACTACACCCCCGCAATTGCGGATGCGTGTATGGAGACGATCTTCCTTCCGACCATCCGCGCGATGAAGGCGGAGGGTCGTCCCTTCAAGGGATGTCTCTATTTCGGTCTGATGCTGACGAAAAACGGACCGAAGGTCATCGAGTACAACTGCCGATTCGGCGATCCCGAAACGCAGGTCGTGCTTCCTCTCCTTGAAAGCGATCTGTTCGAGATCATGCAGGCGACGGCAAACGGCACGCTCTCCGATATCGAGGTCAGATTCTCTTCGGGTGCGGCGGCTTGCGTCGTACTCGCATCCGCGGGCTATCCCGAAAAGTACGAAACCGGCTTCCCGATGACGATCCCCGCAGAAAAAGACCGCGAGGAGGGCGCAGACGTATTCGTCGCAGGCGCCAAGAAGGACGGCGACCTGCTCCTTTCGGCAGGCGGACGCGTTCTCGGATGCGTCAAGGTAGCCCCCACCCTCGAAGAAGCCGTAGCGGGCGCATACCGCCTCGCAGATTCGGTCAAGTTCGAAAACGCCTACTGCCGCCGCGACATTGGTGCGCGTGCGCTGAAGGCTCTGAAATAACATCCTTTGGAGGTATCCCACTCTATGGTTTACAGAGTATACGTAGAAAAGAAGCCCGAGCTTGCACACGAGGCGAACGGCCTCCTCAGTGAGCTCCGCAATCTCGTCGGCATCAAGACGCTCACCGGCGTGCGCGTCATCAACCGCTACGACGTGGAAAACATCGATGAAGCCCTCTTCGGTCAGGCGATCCGCACGATCTTCTCCGAGCCTCAGCTCGATACGGTCAGCGAAACGCTCGACGTGTCCGCGGGCATCGTCTTCGCCGTCGAGCCCCTCCCCGGGCAGTTCGATCAGCGCGCCGATTCGGCGGCACAGTGCATCCAGCTTCAGAGCCAGGGGGATCGTCCCACTGTTCGCTCCGCGAAGGTATACGTCCTTTCGGGCAAGCTTTCCGAATCGGACGTCGCGGCTGTCAAGAAGTTCGTGATCAATGCGGTCGAGAGCCGCGAAGCATCGCTCGACAAGCCCGAGACAAGTCGGAGGCCAAG
>JAZSIN010000153.1:0-2391 GCA_045533845.1 Eubacteriales bacterium
GACTTCCTCAAACTACGGCATGAGCGAGCTGATGGGCCCCGGCGTTTCGGGCGAATGCCTTGAACACTGCGGTATGCACATCAACGAGGACTTCTTCATCCCCGAGATCATCGACCCGAAGACGGGCGAGGTGCTTCCCGAGGGTGAACAGGGCGAGCTCGTCATCACCTGCATAAAGAAGGATGCGCTCCCCCTCATCCGTTACAGAACGAAGGATATCACGCGTCTCTTCTACGAGCCGTGTAAGTGCGGACGAACCTTCTGCCGTATGGAAAATTTGTCGGGCAGAAGCGACGATATGCTGAAGATCCGCGGCGTCAACGTCTTCCCGAGCCAGATCGAGGAGGTCATTCTCAGCGTCAAGGAGCTCGGACCGCACTACGAGATCATTCTCGAGCGCGAGGGCTACCTCGACAAGCTGACCGTCAAGGTCGAGCTCGCACAAAGCACCGACTCCTTCTCCGAGCTGGAGCGGATCACGGGCGAGGTGCGAAGCAAGCTCAAGATCATTCTCGGACTTGACGCGAAGGTCAAGCTCGAGTCACCGAATACCCTCCAGCGCTTTGAGGGAAAAGCAAAACGAGTAAAGGATTTAAGGAGTATCTAACCGTGGCAAACAAAACCATTATGCTGGGCAACGAAGCGATCGCAAGAGGCGCTTATGAGGCGGGCGTAAAGCTCTCCTCTGCTTATCCCGGAACCCCCAGCACCGAAATCAGTGAATACCTTGCAAAATACGATGCGGTCTACACCGAGTGGGCACCGAATGAGAAGGTCGCTCTTGAGGTCGCGATCGGCGCGTCGATCTCGGGCGTCAGAAGCATGGCTTGTATGAAGCACGTCGGTCTGAACGTCGCGAGCGACCCGCTCTATACCTTCTCCTACACAGGCGTGAACGGCGGCTCTGTCATCGTCGTTGCAGACGACCCCGGGCTCGCAAGCTCGCAGAACGAGCAGGACACCCGTATGATCGCGCGTGCCGCGCACGTACCGGTGCTTGAGCCCTCCGACAGCCAGGAGGCGAAGGATTTCGTCAGATACGGCTATGAGATCAGCGAACAGTACGACACCCCCGTGATCCTGCGCACGACGACAAAGCTCGCGCACTCGCAGAGTGCAGTCGAGCTCTCTGACCGTGTTGACGTCGCGGACAAGGAATACGCGCGCGACCTCACGAAGTACGTTATGATGCCCGCGTCCGCGATCGGCAGACACCTCGCCGTTGAAGCGAGAGAGGACCGTCTCGCAAAGGACGCAAGGACGCTTCCCGTCAACAGAATGGAGCTAAACGACCGTTCGATCGGCTTTATTACCTGTGGTATTGCATATCAGTACGTGAAGGAGGTCTGCCCGAATGCGAGCGTGCTGAAGCTCGGCCTCGTGAATCCCCTCTCAAGGGAGCTGATCGAGGAATTCGTAAACTCGGTCGAGACCGTCTACGTATTCGAGGAGCTTGAGCCCGTGATCGAGGAGCAGGTCCGCGCCTGGGGATTTGACGTCAAGGGCAAGGAGCTCTTCACCCGTCAGGGCGAATACAGCGCAAATCTGCTCCGTCGCGTGCTGTTCGGCAAGGATGACACGGTGTTTGAAAAGGCGGAGGCGCCCGCTCGTCCTCCGATCCTTTGCCCCGGTTGTCCTCACAGAAGCGTATTCTCGGTGCTGAGCAAGCTGAAGATCCACGCGGCAGGCGACATCGGCTGCTACACGCTCGGTGCGGTTGCACCCCTCAGCGTTATCGACACGACGATTTGTATGGGCGCGAGCATCTCATCCCTCCACGGTATGGAAAAGGGACGCGGCAAGGACTTTATCAAGAATTGGGTTGCCGTGATCGGTGACTCGACCTTCCTGCACACGGGCATCAACTCACTCGTCAATATGGTCTACAACAAGGCGACGGGAACCGTTATGATCCTCGACAACCGCACCACGGGTATGACGGGTCATCAGGATCACGCCGCAACGGGTAAGACCCTGAAGGGTGAAGAGACCTATGCGATCGATCTCGCCGCTCTCTGCCGTGCGGTCGGCGTTGAGAACGTCATCGAGGTGAATTCCTTCGACGTACAGCGCCTTGAGGAGATCCTCCGGGAAAGCGTGAACGGGGACAAGCTGACGGTGATCATCGCAAAGTCGCCCTGCGTCCTTCTGAAGGGACAGTCGTTCCCGAACAAGTGTGCGGTCGATCCCGAGAAGTGCCGCACTTGCGGTGCTTGTATGAAGATCGGTTGCCCCGCCATGACGCGCGGAGAGGACGGCAAGGTGAAGATCGATCCGACGATGTGCAACGGCTGCGGTCTTTGCAAGAATTACTGCAAATTTAGTGCTATAGAAACTGTGGGGAAAACGGTATGACGAAGAATATTATGATCGTAGGCGTTGGCGGACAGG
>JAZSIN010000080.1:0-8589 GCA_045533845.1 Eubacteriales bacterium
TACTCCAATTTGTCTTCCTAAGACCGCTTGGGCCTCCGACTTGTAAACGGAAACATATCGACGGGTTGGATCTTTTTCACGCGGTAGCCGCCGTGCGTCAGGGTGTTCAGATCGCGGGCGAGCGTTTCGGGGTTACAGGAAATATACACCACACGCTTCGGGGACAGCTTCAACAGGCTACAAAGAAAGCGCGAACTGCATCCCGCGCGCGGCGGGTCGGTGACGACGACGTCGAAGCGTTCGCCCGCTTCGAGCGCGTGCACCATATATTCCCCCGCGTCTCCCGCGAAGAATTTCGCGTTCGTGACGCCATTCTGCTTCGCGTTTTCCTTCGCGTCCCTTACGGCGTCGCGGCTGAGCTCGACACCGACGAGCTCCTTTACATTTCCTGCCATCGTCAGCCCGATCGTGCCCGTTCCGCAGTACGCGTCGAGCAGGCGCTCCTTCCCCGAAAGCCCCGCCATTTCGCCTGCGATACGGTAGAGCCTTTCGGTCTGCACGGGGTTCACCTGATAGAAGGAACGGGGGCTCAGGCGGAAGGTGAGTCCAGAGAGCGTATCCTTGATATAGCCGTCGCCGTACAGCGTTTCGCTTTCTCTTCCGAGCATCAGCGCAGTTTCGGAGGCATTGATATTCCACACGACCGTCGTGATCTCGGGGTGGCGACGGAGGAGCTCGTTCGTGAACGACCGCTTCGACGGAAACGCACCCGGGGCGGTCACGAGAACGACCATAATCTCACCCGACGAAAAGCCCGTACGGACGAGAACGTGGCGCAGGAATCCCCTGCCCGTTTTCGGATCGAACGCCTTCAGCTTAAAGCCCGCCAAGAGCTTTCTGATCGTCACGACGATCTCGTCCGCCTTCTCGTTTTCGAGGAGGCAGGAGTCAACGGGGACGATCCGTCCCGTCGCGGACTGATAAATGCCCGAGAGGATCCTGCCGTCGCGCATCGTGAACGCCGCCTGCATCTTATTTCGGTAATGGTAGGGCTCCTCCATCGGGAGGATCTCCTCAACGTGACCGTACCGCGAGAGAAGGGCGATCAGCTTCGCCGTCTTCATATGAAGCTGCTCCCCGTATTCGAGGTTCTGCAGCTGACAGCCGCTGCATTTCTTTCTGTGCGGACACTCGTTCATACGGTTCTCCCTTTCTCTCTTCAAAGCACGAACTTCCGTTCATCTATCATCCTGCGAAGAACGTCACGCGGGAGCTCGGAAACGGGAAGTCCCGTCTCGTTCGCGAGCGCCGACGCGAGTCCCGCGCCCTCTCCGAGGCTCATCACGGTCGCCTGTACGCGGAGGGAGGCAAAAGGCTCTCTTTCTGCCGAAACAAAGCGTCCCGCCGCGATCAGATTGTCGATCTCTTCGGTCACGGTCGACTCGTAGGGGACGAAAACGTTCGACGGGACCTGCTTTAGGCTCTGTGCCGCATCCTTTGCGGAATGGATATCCATCGGGTGCGCGCAATGCGCTACGGGGCAGTCGAACTGCTTTTCCGAATACACGTCCTCTAAAGAAAGGGTATAAAGCCCCTTCAGGTGGCGGGTCTCACGAACGCCGACCGAGAAGCCCGATGCGGTCACGGCGGCATTCTTAAACTCGGGATATTTCGCACGAAGCCGCTCGACGAGGGCGTACATATCCTTGCGGAGCCTAGTCTCGGTCTCCGTCATCTGCTCGCGGCTCGTGGCATCTGCCTCGGCGCGTGTGATATTGACGGCGAGTCCGTCCCCCGAGAGGGTCGTATTGAACCACGGACCGCCGAACTGCGGCGCTCTGCCCGCTTCCATTTCTTCGAGGAGGTACTCCCGGATCGCCCGCGGGGAGGAGCTCTTTACCTTGCCGCCGTCGTGGTGGATATAGTCGCGAAGGAGGTCGGTCGAGGCGTCCACGCCCGTCAGAATAAAGCAAAGGGAGGCGGGCTGGAGAGACTCGGGGGCGTCCATCATTTCAGCGCCCGCGCGGGCGAAGACGTCGCCGTCCCCCGTCGCGTCGATGAAGCACCTTCCCGCGATCGCCTCTGCGCCGTTTTTATTTTCGATCACAACGTGCGTGACGCGCTTTCCATCCTTCAGGACGTCCGTCACCATTGAATCCGTATACAGCGTGACGCCGCTTTCTATCACCATTTCGCCCGCGACGATCTTATAGATCTCGGGGTCGATCGAGACGTTGCCACGCGGATACTCGACGAGCGCGCCGCCCGCCTTCTCCATACGGGATACGAATTCCCAAGCGATCCCGCCGACCACCCGAGTTCCCTTCTTAAAGAAGCCGCTGATCGGCACGACGTACGATGCGGTCGCCATTCCGCCGAGGAAGGAGAAGCGCTCGATCAGCGCGGTCCTCTGTCCCGCGCGTGCCGCGCTGATCGCCGCGACAAAGCCGGCAGGTCCGCCACCGCACACCACCGTATCGTATTCTCCCCGAACGGGGATCGTTCTCTTTTGCTCGACTGTCGCCATATCAGCCTCCTTATGAAATTTGCTGAATTTTATATTCTGAGATCCATTCCGCGCCGTTTTCTCCGCTCGATGAGCTTCAAAACACGCGGTCTGTTGTAGCGCTGTACGACGATAAACTGCGCGTCAAACACCATCGCAAGGACGGCGGTGAGCGCGAAAATCCACAGCTCCCCCCAAATGAGGGCGAACAGAAGCGTCGAGAGTGACAAAATCTCGTTCACCCAATGATCGGTCTCGGACTTCGCCATCGTATTGGCAAGCTCCGTGAGGGTGTGCCTGTTCACGTCGTAGGCGTCGGGATCGTAGGTCAGCACCTTCTCCTTCCATTTACGGACGCGGAGGAGGCTGTATAGCCCCTTTTCGAATCGGCGCTCGTGAAACCAAAATTGATCGTAGCGGATCGAAAACAGCTTCGTCAGATTGCCGAGCAGGATCCGCCCCCAGAAATGGTACACGACCGTGAACGCCGTGACGCCCGTCCAGAGGATGGCACCGCTTGGCAGGTAACCGCCGTAATAGAGGAAAAAGGAAACGGCGGCCACTGCGAGCATCAGTGCGATCACGATATACATAAAGAGCGCAGAGCCGCTTTTTACCTTTTTGGCGCTCTCCTCTTCTTCCCTTCTCATAAAACCACCTATGCTTTCCTATATTTCGTCTGCCACGCGTTATCCGAACACCTCACAGGCAGAAACGAGCTCGATTCTTTCTCTATCCACAAGATCTCTCCCGTATGCATCAAAAAACCGCTCGCGATATGCATCGGTTCCGAGGTTAAAGCGCATAGTCCACGCCCCCCAAAACAAATCGATGTGGCGGTCGCCGACCCCGCCTGCACCAAGATCAATAAATCCCGAAAAGCGCCAATCATCAAGCATGACGTTCGGCAAGCAGTAATCGCCGTGCAAAAGGACCTCGCTTCGAAATACGTCCTTATGCTCCTCTATATAACGATACACCTCATCTATGGAGAAATGCGCGAGCTTTTCCGAAAGGAAAGAACGGTCGTACTTCCTTTTTTCGTAGTTCTCCCTGACCGTCCCAAGATAGTCCTCCATTCTGTTCTTCACAGGGCAATCCTCGAACCCTGTTTCGTGGAGCGCCCGAAGGCGCTCTCCGAGAAGAACGGCAAGGCGCTTCGGATCATCGAGGTACCGCTTATCACAGCAGTCCTCACCCTCCACGCGCGACGTGAGCAGATAATCCATCCCGTGCGCGGTCTCGTAATAAAGCACCTCTGCGGAAAGTCCTTTTTCGGAAAAATACCGCGTTAGCGCCGCCTCCCGAAAAAGTGTTCCCGCCGCGGCGGTTTTCAGATAATATCCCGCATCCTTTTCTATGTAGATCACCCGCGCTTCAGGCGAACAGCTGCTATCGTAAATCACAGCATCCGAAAGAAGTGTTGAGAGTGCCCTCGGGTACACAGACGGATCGGCTTGAATTCTTGTCCGTTTCACTATTTGTTTCTCCATATTCCTCCGGCATTTAAAAAATCACCGTCTTCGGAAGATCGCTGCACACGGGTATCAGTATCCGAGGTTCTCGTTTACGAGCAGGATCTCGACGTCCTGTCCGTTCGGCTTTTCCCACAGAACGGTGAGTGCACGGCAGATCCGATCGGGGCTCTTACAATCGTAGCACTTATCCGCACGAATCGCACACGGCGTTTTCATATTCAGTCGCTGTGCGTTTTTGGGTGCGGCGATATTGCGAGCGCGATAAAGCGCCGAATCGTAATCCTTTGCGATCTTGTTTTTTCCGACAACGAGGATCAAGCGCTCATGACCGTAAAGCATCGAAGCGACACGGTTGCCCGTTCCGTCTATGTTGACGATCTCACCCGTTTCGGCGAGGCCGTTCACAGAGGAGATATAGATATCCGCAGCCGCAGCCTCGCGTCGAACATCGGCGGGGGCAACGCCCTTCGGCGTTCTCCAATGCCAAATCACGCTGTTTTTTTCGCCGAGAGCCTCGTAAAGTCCCATCTCTTCAAGCGTGATCGAGCCGCCGAACGCGACGATCCTGCGTTCGACCGTGCGTAGGATATAGTCCCTCGCCTCTTCCTTTGTTTCAAAGCACACGACCGAATATCCTTTTTTAGTAAGCGCCTTCTCTACGTCACAGAAATTCATATTGCTCCTCCGTTCGATTATCTTTATTATACAATATTATACAACAAAAGAGCCGCATTGTAAAGGGTTCTTCACAAAGAAAACCGATCGTTTTTTCGAAAAACCTGCGTCATCTGCTTGACCGCGATCGTTTTTTGTGATATAATAGAGCAAAGCCGAAAAAGTGCAAAGGAGACCGCATTATGGTCAAATTCATCCTCGTCCGCCACGGGCTCACAACAAGTAACAAAACACTCCGTGCTCAAGGGCATTACGATTCGCAGCTCGACGAGATCGGAATCAGGCAAGCCGCCTGCACTGCGGAACATATTGCGAATACATACCACATCAATGCGATCTACGCAAGCGATCTTTCCCGCACAATGGATACCGCCGCGCCGATCGCAAAGCTGCTCGACCTCCCCGTGCATACCGACGCGGCACTGCGTGAGGTCAACATCGGTGACTGGGAAAATCGATTCGTCGCAGACATCGAGCGTGAAGACCCCGAGAATAGGGCAAAATTCAAAAACGACATCGGTAACTTCCGCTATCCAAACGGCGAGACCTTCTCAGAGACCCAGGCCCGTGCGCTGGACTGCATCAAACGGATCGCAGCGGTGCACGACGGGGAGACCGTCCTTGTTGTAACACACGGTGGCGTGATCAAAACCCTGCTCTGCGCGTGGACGGGAACTCCCATCGCGGAAATCCGTTCGGTAAAGGAGCCCCAAAACACCTCGATCACCGTCGCAGAATACGAAAACGGCGTGGTGACTCTCCTTTCGATCGGAGAGGTCAGGCATCTGCCCAAGCAATTACTGTAAAACAAAACGAGGGAGAGTGAAATGCGTTTTCGCATTTCACTCTCCCCTATTTCATCCATTGTTCAAAAGGCTGAAGTACGCCTCGGCGTACCGCCTGCCGAATTCACGAAGCGACGCGGAATCAAAGTGGATCCCGTCCGCCTTCAGCGCGAGTCCCTCGGACGAAACGACCGCGCAATTCGGAAGCTCCGCAGCGATCTCGCGGTACTGCGCATTCATCCGCGCAGGACGATCCTCGAGCCCCCATTTCTCCCCGGGATGCTCCGACAGCTCCCCGATGATGAGGGGAAGGTCCTCTGCACCAAGCTCTTTCCGAAGCGCCGTGATCATCTCCGTGAAGCTCTGCTTATGCGCAAGGAGCCCCTCGTCCGTATGGCAATCGCTCTCGCCCTGATGCCAGATGATACCCGCGAGCGTCGACGTACGCATCGCAAGCTGTGCCATAAACAGGGCGTGATCGTACAGGATCTCGCCCGGCATCCACTGCACGATCCTCGTGCCGCCGTCGGCGCAGGGGATCAGACCGATCCGTTCCCCCGTAGACCTTGCGATCTCATCCGCAAAGCTTGCCGCAAGACCGATGCCGCTGTGAAGCTTCTTGCCGAGCACTCGTCTGTCGGGATTGATCGGCTCGCTCATCGTCTGCCATCTGCCCATACGGAGCATCAGACAATTCTTGTTTTTGATCGGCTCGACCTCGTCGAACTCGCCGCGTCCTGCCATATTCGACTGCCCGATCATCAAAAACGATCGAACGACTCCGTTCTCTGTTTGTAATCCATCCTGAATAATCATTTGTGCCCCCTGTAAATGTATACGGTTTGTCCCCTATGCAGTTCACTCCGCAGAGAGTCCGAGATCTGCCTTGATTGCAGAATGAAGCTCGCGCCGCATCTGCATAACCGGCTCATAGCTTGATTTCCCGAGCTTTTTCGCGATACTGCGGGTCGCATCCGACAAAACGATCACGTACAGCCCGCTCTCAGGATCGACGAAGACCGACTGCCCCGTGTGGCCGCAATGCCCGACGCTTCCGTCAGGGAAAAGTCCGGCAACTTGCCCGAAGTGCTCGTTTACGTGTATGTATCCCAAACCTCTGTGTCCGTGCGTATCGGTGGTCTCCATATCTGCGGTATAATTCTTCGCGGCTAGCAGAAAGGTCTCCTTCGAGAAGAGCGGTGCGCCGCGTGCGATCAGCATTTTGGCAAAGGTCGTCATATCCTCAAGATTCGAGAACAAACCTGCGTTTCCCGCAACACAGCCGAGATAGCGGCAGTTATAGTCGTTAACGATACCGCGCATTTCTTCGGTTTTGTTTGCATTCACGATGTCAAGCGTTTTATCGGGCAGAAAGGTCGTCATATTCATTCCAAGCGGCTCTGCAACGTATTTTCTGAACGCCTTGTCAAGGCGCTCTCCGTAGATCGTTTCAAGGATCCTGCCGAGCAGAATGAATCCCGGGCAGCTGTAACGAATGCCCGTTCCGATCGGAATATCCGAGGGGATATTCAGTATGTAATTTTCGACGCTTTCATAGCCACCCGTGTGCTTCAGAAGCGACTTGTGACCGATACCCATCGTATGCGTCATCAGGTTCTTTACTGTCATTTCCTTCTTGTCGTCGGGAACGGGGAAAAATTTGCTCACGGGATCCGAGACAGAAAGCAGTCCCTTGTCGATCGCCATCAAGGCGAGCGAGGTGGTAACGACAATCTTCGTAACCGACGCCATATCGAACAGTGTCTCTTCGGTGAGGACGCGATCCTGCGAGGTTTTTTTGACGTCGCAAAAAATCTCGTCTCCGCGGCCCACACGTACGATAATGTTTTCAACCGTTTTGTCAGACAAAAGCGCATCGACACATTTTTCAAGATTTTCAAAGCTATACATGTTTTTTTACCTTCCTTATCTTTCAGTCAGCACTCACAGCCCGAGATCCGCCTTGATTGCGGCATACATCTCGCGACGCGGTGCAATTCTTTGTTCTTTTGTGGGACTTTTGTATTTCCTTGTGACGTTACGAGTGGTATCCGACAAGACGATAACGTAAAATCCGCTCGCGGGATCGACGAACACCGACTGTCCCGTATGTCCGGTATGCCCGATGCTTCCCGCGGGAAAAAGAATGCTCGAGATCCCCTCCCGTCCGTCCACGCACACGTATCCAAGACCACGTCCCGACTCCATACCTACGGTATGGTTCTGCGCGGCAAGCAGAAAGGTCTCCCTTGAAAAGAGCGGCTCTCCGCGCGCGATCAGCATTTTGGCATAAACCGTCATATCCTCAAGATTCGAAAACAGACCTGCGTTTCCCGCAACACCGCCGAGATAGCGGCAGTTGTAATCGTTCACGATCCCTCTTCTTTCCTCGGTCGGATTCGCATTCACGATGTCAAGCGTTCTGTCGGGAAGGAAGGTCGACATCTTCATTCCGAGCGGCTCCGCAACGCGCTTTTTGAAGGCAGCGTCAAGGCGCTCTCTGTAGATCGTTTCAAGGATCCTGCCGAGCAGAATGAATCCCGGGCAGCTGTAACGAACGCCCGTTCCGATCGGAATATCCGAGGGGATATTCAGTATGTAATTTTCGACGCTTTCATAGCCGCCCGTGTGCTTCAGAAGCGACTTGTGACCGATGCCCATTGTATGCGTCATCAGGTGTTTTACGGTCATTTCCTTCTTGTCGTCGGGAACCGGGAAGAATTTGCTCACGGGATCCGCGGGGGAAAGAAGTCCCTTGTCGATCGCCATCAAGGCGAGCGAGGTGGTAACGACAATCTTCGTAACCGACGCCATATCGAACAGCGTCTCTTCGGTGAGGACGCGATCCTTCGCGGTTCTTTTGACGTCGCAAAGGATCTCATCACCGCGTCCGACGCGGACTACGACGTTCGCAACGGTCCCCTCGCTGATCAGCTTATCAATACATGCTTTTAAATGTCTCATACTCATTCCTCCGAACACGTAAACTTCGTCCGTCTCAGAAGAAGACGGTCTCTTTGTTCGTGCCGTAGAAGATCTCGGGGCGGTTTGCGAGCTTTTTACAAATGCGCTCGAATTCCTCCCAGCTGATATAGCCCGCGTCCATCTCGTACGAATGCCCCCAGATATAGAGGAGCTTCGGCTCATCCGTTTCGAGCGCGAGAAATTCGTCCACAACGCGTTCGAAGTCGGAGGCCAAGCGGTC
>JAZSIN010000217.1:0-1903 GCA_045533845.1 Eubacteriales bacterium
CGATCAACGCTCTGATCTGTGCTGCAAATTTTGCATTTTCCTTATTCGGTCGGCTCTCACAGCGCTTTGCAAGCACAAGCAGAGCCTCTGCCTGCGAAACGAGATCGCGATGAACGCTGTTCTTTCGCGAGCGCGTTCTAGCGGCAGATGCCGACACGCGTTTCCTTTCGGTGTATGCGGTCATGATCCCGCTTATGAGATCGTACTCGGTCCCGCTATACGGTGCTTCGACCGCGTATCCGCGTCCGCGCAGCTCCTCTGCAAGAGAAGCGATCGATTCCTCGGTTCCGTGGTTCAAAAAGACGGTGCGCGGCTTCTTTTTGAATCCGATGAGAAAGTCAATGAGTCCCTTTCGGTCCGCGTGTCCGCTCGTTCCCTTGAGCGAACGGATCTCTGCCCTTACCGCAATGTCCTCTCCGAACAAGCGGACGCTCTCCGCCCCCTCAAGAAGGGCTCTTCCGAGTGTCCCCTCCGCCTGATAGCCGACGAACAGGATCAAATTTTCCTTTCGCCATAGGTTGTGCTTCAGGTGGTGGCGGACTCTGCCCGCTTCACACATTCCGCTCGCGGAGATGATCACCTTCGGCTCATGGGTCTCGTTGATCCGTTTCGACTCCTCGACCGTGACCGAAAGCCGAAGATTCGGAAACCTGATCGGATCGATCCCCTCCTTGATCAGTCGCTGCGTTTCCTCGTCGAAGCATGCGGGATCGCATTTTGAAAAGATCTCGGTCGCTTCGATCGCAAGCGGGCTATCGACGTAGACGGGAAAATCCGAACCCGTTACGAGCCCCCGCGCCTTGATCTCACGGATCGCATACAAAAGCTCCTGCGTACGTCCGATCGCGAAGGACGGGATCACGACGGTCCCACCCCTCCTCAGCGCTTCGTCAAGCATACCCGCAAGGACCTCGATCGTGTCCGTGTGGCGCTCGTGATCTCTGTTTCCGTAGGTCGATTCGAGGACGAGATAGTCGGTCTCTTCGATCAGAGTCGGATCCTTGATGATCGGCTGATCGGTATTTCCGACGTCCCCGCTGAAAACGATCTTCCGATCGTACTGTCCCTCGCGAAGAAAGAGCTCGATCGCCGCAGAGCCGAGCAGGTGTCCGATGTCGGTAAAGCGAAGATCAACGCCTACAGAGACCGTGATCCTTTCTCCGTAAGGAACGCCCCGAAAGAGTCGGATCGCACCGATCGCATCCTCCATCGTGTACGTGGGCTCCTTGTTTTTTTCGCCCGAGCGCTCCGCCCGTCTGTTTTTCCACTCGATCTCACTCATCTGGATATGCGCACTGTCACGCAGCATAATATCCGAAAGGCGCGCGGTCTCCTCGGTCGCGTAGATGATCCCACGAAAGCCGTCCTTATAAAGCCGCGGGATCATCCCCGAGTGGTCGATGTGCGCGTGTGTCAAAAATACGGCGTCGATCTCGGCGGGCGAGATCGGCAGGGCAACGTTCTGAAAGACGTCAATTCCCTGCTCCATACCGCAATCGACCAAATAATATCTTCCGTTTACTGTGAGAAGCGTACAGCTGCCCGTTACCTCGTGCGCTGCACCGATAAACTCTATCTTCATACCGTTTCCCTCCCCTTTTGATTATTCTTTTGTATCTTTCAAATATCGGCTTTCTTGATCCGCTTCTTCATTCTCCTTAAATCCCTTAGCATCTTTACGGTGTCCCGTATCACACGGACCTTCGATTCTCTGTGATTGACGACCTTTACGGGCATCTCGACGATCTTATAGCCGCGCTTCACCGCCCAAAGGATCGCCTCGAAGTCAAAAGCGAAGCCGTCGACCTCACAACGCGAAAAGATCGTCCGCGCGGCGTCCCGTCGGAACGCCTTACAGCCGCACTGCGAATCCGAGAGCTTGAAGCCGCCCGCAATGCACAGC
>JAZSIN010000140.1:0-2319 GCA_045533845.1 Eubacteriales bacterium
AACGATGGCCGAGAATCGCCACAGACGACATAGCGGTAGCACTGTATACGTTGAACGGATGGTCAGGCTGTCTGCCCTGTTCGATACATCTGATGAAGTGACGTGCGGTGAGATAGTCTCCGCCGCCGTGTCCCGACTTCAGGATCAGCTCCTCGTCCTTATCGTTCCACGAGGGCATATAGAACTGCTCGCTCTCCTGACCCTCGGGGGTGTCCCATTTGTTGTAGCGGAGCATGACCTTTCCACCCGCACCGCGCACGTTTTCGATCTGTCCCTTCGTGCCGCAGACGCGATAGGCGTTATGATGACCTCCGAAGTGAGCACAGCCTGTGAAGCGGAAGACCGAGCCGTCGTCGTTCAGTGTGGTGATGTTTGCCGCGCAGTCGGCGTTGTGAGACGCCGTGGGGAAGTCCGCGTCGGAGGGTGCGTACATCGGGAATGCCGTGACCTTCTTCGGGGTGGCGCCCGAGGCGTTCATCAGAGGGCCGAGCGAGTGCGTGACGTAATAGGTCGTGGGGAGGAAGTGACGCCAATGCTTCGGATAGAACTTAAACCGCTGTGTGAATTTCGTGTCCCACGCGCTGACGGGGTGGTTGTATTCGCCCTCGGCGTAAACGATCTTTCCGAGAGAACCGCTGTCGGCGATGCGCTTCATTTCACGGTTGAAGAGCATCTGCGGGTAGTTTTCCGCGAGCATATAGATGCTCTTGCTCTTATCAAAGGCGCGGGCGAGGTCGACGCCCTCCTTCAGCGTTCCGTGTGAGATGCACTCGCAGAAGACGTGGAGGTTTCGCTCAAAGCACTTGATCACGAAGGGAGCGTGCTGATAGAAGTTGTTTGCCACGATCACCGCGTCCATCGGATGCTCGATGAATTCGTCGAAATTATCGTATGCGACGACGTCCGTGCCGAGCTTTGCCATTGCCGCCTTGCGGCGCCCCTCGTGGTGGTCGCAAAGCGCAACGATCTCTGCACCGAGAAGCATAAACTGCTTCGAAAGATCATATCCGCGGCCTGCGCCGAAGATGCCAACTCTGATTTTTTCCATATTCGATTTCTCCTTTTTAGATTGGAATGATGAAGAGCGAGAGCATTCCGAGGAATGCGAGAGCCACGCTCAGAATTTCTTTTTTGCTCGGCTTTTTGTCGCCGAAGAAGCACAGAAGGGTAGAGACGATCATCGTTCCGCCCGTCACCATCGGATACTGCACCGAGGCATCCACGTACAGGAGGGCGAAGACGAGGATGAAGTTCGCGACCTTATTGATCGCGCCGTTAAGAGCGCCGATTCCGTAGGACTGAAGGCGCGTTTTTCGTTCGATTTTTACGTATCCGTTCGGAGAATCCTTGGCGCTATGCCGATCCTTGACCGCGAGTGCGATCCAAAAGACACCCGAAAGTGCGACGGTGGAGATGGAGCACCACAGGCTGTACTCTGCGGCAGTTGCCTTCGGAAGATCGGTTGCGGTGAAGATCTTCGAAAAGACACCGCTCAGTCCGTTCAGAATGAAAATGGCAATGTAGAAGAACGTGCCCTTTTTCTTTTCGCCCTTTTCGACCGTGAGGGCGAGTGCCGCACAGATGAAGAGCACACAGATGCCCTTTGCCAAAGTGAACGCTTCTTTGTAGAAGAACAGCCCTTGCAAAAACGGCAAAATCATTCCGCCGAGCATCATAAAGATCGAGTAGAGCGAGAGGTTGATGTAGTCAAGTGCTTTTAGGGAGCAGTAGGACAGAGCGATACTGTTGAGTGTCGCGAGAAGCGCCATGCATAGGGTGAAGGGTGTAAACGAGAGAGAAAAGCCGCTGATGGAGAGCAACACGATGGTTCCCGCAAGAGAGCCGATGCACGAGGATTCCATACTGACCTTCAGGCTACTGCCTCTCTTTTTTCGGTATGCATTGTTGAGTCCGAAGCAGCCTCCGAACATTACGACCGACAGAAGGATCAGAAGATAATAGAGCAAGACAGAGGCTCCTTTCTTTCGCTTTTTAAGGGCACGGACTGAGGACGAAGAGAGGGGAGTTTCCCGTTCCTGCCACTATTTTATCATAGTTTCCCAAACGTCGAAATATTTATTTTCCATAAAAACATAGAAAAAAGTTTGATTTTCTTGATTTTTTTCGCGTTTTGTGATATACTACGGCTATGAATTGAGTTGTGAGGAAAATATGAGAAACGACAACGTATGTAAAATCCCACTTTCTGCGCAGCAGAGCGAGATAACGGTCTCCTGCTTTGTGCTTGAGACAGACAAAGGGACGATGACGGAAAAAACAATGCTGAAGGTACACCGAATGATCCTCGTCGAGCAGGGG